>NZ_JBSFMM010000166.1:25341-25967 GCF_053599555.1 Streptomyces sp. NPDC000941 | reverse complement strand
TGCGTTAGGGAAACGCCCGGTTACATTCCGAACCCGGAAGCTAAGCCTTTCAGCGCCGATGGTACTGCAGGGGGGACCCTGTGGGAGAGTAGGACGCCGCCGAACAATCTTTGATGGACCCCTGGTCCCAGCGTTCATGCTGGGACCAGGGGTCCTTTTGTTTTTACTGGAACGCGTTGGCGACGCCGATGCGCGAGAATGGCTGCAGTACCTCAAGACAGGAGTCACGTCGATGTCCACCAACTCCCCCGACGATCGGCCGAACCGGGAGCCGCGGCGCCGGGACGGCGGTGATCGGCGCGACTTCCGTGAGTCCGGACCACGACGCGACGGTGATCGTGGCGGGTTCCGGCAGGGGCGGGACGACCGCCCGTACCGTCCGCGGCGTGATGACGACCGCGGTGGATTCCGTCGCGATGATGACCGCGGTGGCCACCGCCGCGACGACGACCGTGGCGGCTACCGCCGCGACAACGATCGCGGTGGTTACCGTCGCGACGATCGGTCGGATGACCGCCGCGGTGAGCGCCGTGATGACCGGCCGAGCGGGCCGCGCCGTGACGATGACCGTGGTGGCCGGCCCGGAGGGTATGCGCGTCGGGACGACCGCGGTGGCCGACCCGGTG
>NZ_JBSFMM010000166.1:0-25242 GCF_053599555.1 Streptomyces sp. NPDC000941 | reverse complement strand
GGTGGGTTCGACCGCCGTGATGACCGGCCGAGCGGGCCGCGCCGTGACGATGACCGTGGTGGCCGGCCCGGAGGGTATGCGCGTCGGGACGACCGTGGTGGCCGACCCGGTGGTGGGTTCGACCGCCGTGATGACCGGCCGAGCGGGCCGCGCCGTGACGATGACCGTGGTGGCCGGCCCGGAGGGTATGCGCGTCGGGACGACCGCGGTGGCCGGCCCGGTGGTGGGTTCGACCGCCGTGATGACCGTGGCGGTTTCCGTCGTGATGATCGTCGTGACGACCGCCGCGACGACCGTCGTGACGACCGCGCCCGTGGGCCCCGGCGCGATGACGACCGGCGGGATGACCGGCCTTCGTACCGTCGCGACGACGACCGTGGCGGTTTCCGCCGTGATGATCGCCGTGATGACCGGCCTCGTGGGCCGCGCCGCGACGACCCGGACCGTGGTGGCCGCGTCGGTGGGTATGAGCGCCGTGATGACCGGCGTGATGATCGCCGTGACGACCGTCGTGACGACAGGCCGCGCGCGCCGCGCCGGGACGACCGCGAGGGCGGTTACCGGGGCCGTGACGACCGCGGGCCGCGTCGTCCGTATGGCGGCGGGCAGGGCCGTGGGCGCGACGAGCGTCCCGGTGGCGGCTACAAGCGCCGGGACGACCGGTCCGGTGGCTACGGTCGCCGGGACGAGGGCCCCCGTGACCGTGACCGCGACCGTGACCGCGAGCCGGTCAAGCGGCTGCCGATCCCCGAGGACGTGACCGGGGACGAGATCGACAAGAGTGTGCGGCAGGAGCTCATGAGCCTGCCGAAGACGCTTGCCGACGATGTGGCGAAGAACCTCGTCATGGTCGCCAAGCTGCTGGACGACGAGCCCGAGCGGGCGTACGAGTACTCGCGCGTCGCGCTGCGGCTCGCTTCCCGCGTCGCGGCCGTGCGCGAGGCGGCGGGCTTCGCCTCGTACGGCGTCGCGAAGTACGCGGAGGCGCTGGCGGAGTTCCGTGCGGCGCGGCGGATGACCGGCAGCGCCGACCTGTGGCCCGTGATGGCCGACTGCGAGCGCGGTATGGGCCGCCCGGAGCGGGCGCTGGCGATGGCCGGCGAGCCCGAGGTGCAGAAGCTGGACCGGGCCGGGCAGGTCGAGATGCGGCTGGTCGCGGCGGGTGCCCGGCGCGATATGGGGCAGATGGACGCCGCCGTGGTGACGCTGCAGAGCCCCGAGCTGGCCTCCCAGTCCGTACAGCCGTGGACCGCGCGGCTGCGCTACGCGTATGCCGACGCGCTGCTGGCCGTCGGGCGTGAGGACGAGGCCCGGGAGTGGTTCGCGAAGGCCCTGGAGGCTGATCAGGGCGGGACCACGGACGCCTCCGACCGGCTTGCGGAGCTGGACGGTGTGGAGTTCGTGGACGCGCTCGCCCCCGAGGAGCCTGAGGACGAGCCGGAGCCCGAGGACGAGCTGGAGGCCGAGGACGAGCTGGAGGCCGAGCCCGAGGTCGAGGTCGACGACGAGCCGGAGCTGGTCGAGGACGAGTCGGACGTTGAGGACGACGAGCCCGCGGGTGAGCCCGAGGCATCCGCCGAGTCGGACGACCTCGAGTCGGACGACCTGAAGAAGGAAGTCGACGAGGGCGACGGTCGCTGACGGCGGCAGACAGCGAGAGACAGTGAGGGCGGAACCCCGGCCAGGGGTTCCGCCCTTTCTCGTCAGCCGAGCCGGCTGCGTCAGCCGAGCGCGAGACTCCGCAGGACCAGCCCGGACGCCGGCTTCGGCCCGAAGGAGGTCGACTTGTGCGGCATGGGGATCCCCTCCCGGGCCAGGTCGTGGACGACGCCCTCCCGCACCGGGTGCATCAGCACCGCCGTACCGCCGTGCCGCTCCGCCTGTTCCACGGCCGCCGCCGCGTCATGGATGTAGCCGATGTGGCTTGGAGTGTCAGGGACCTTCCAGATGTGCTCGAGCAGCACGGAGTGCAGGACCGTCGCGTCGAGGGTGCGCCATGCCTCCGGCCGGTCGGCGGGGATCGTACGGGCCAGGAGCGCCGGATCGGGGCGGTCCAGGAGGAGGAAGCCGCCGTGCCCGGCGAGCAGGAAGACGTTGCCGGCCCCCGGCTCGTCGGCGGCCTTCGCGAGCGTGGCCAGGGCCTGCGGGAGCGGACCGTCGACCGGCCGTACGCGGAAGGCTGCGCTCCCCGGGCCGGGCGGGCCAGGAGGGCCAGGAGGCGTACGGTGCGCGTCCGGGGCGCCCAGGGCGGCGAGTGCTTCGGCCGGGGACAGCTGGTGCAGCAGCCGGTGGATGGCCCTGACCCGCAGCGGGTATCGGGCGGTGTCGACGAGCAGGACCAGGCCGAAGTCCCAGGGGCCGGGCTCCGTCCGCTCCTCGCGCAGCCGCAGATAGGTGGCCCAGCGGTGGTGCCCGTCGGCGATGAGGGCCTGCCGGTGGCGCAGGTCGGCGGCGATCTGTGCGAGGTCGGCGGGGTCGGTCACCCGCCACAGGTGGTGGCTGAAGCCGTCCTCGGTGGGCGTGGAGAGCAACGGGCGGCCCTGGACGGCGCGTTCGAGTACGGCCGCCGCGCCGGTCACCGAGCCGTCGCTGCGGTAGGCGAGGAGCAGCGGCTCCAGGTTGGCGTCCGTGGCGCGCATCAGGGCGGCGCGGTCCTCGACCACATGCGGCATGACCTCCTCGTGCGGGAGGACCACGCCCTCCTCGCGCGGGCTCAGCCGCAGGGCGCCGATGATCCCCCGCTGGAGCACATGGCCGTCGCGCTGCTCGTAGACGTAGAGCGCGGGCTCGGGGTCGGGGGCGAGTATCCCGTCGGCCTGCCAGCGGCGCAGCGTCTCGGCGGCCTGCCGGTGGCGGTCGGCGGGGGTGTCGGCCTGGGGGAGGATGAGGCGGACGATGTTGTACGGGTCCGCCGTCTCGAGCGCGCGCAGACCCTCGGGGCGCACCACGACGTCGTACGGAGGCGAGGTCACGGCGGCCAGGCTGCCGACCCGCTCCGCGACATAGCGCAATCCCCGGAAGGGGGCGAGCTGCAGACCTTGCCCGACAGGTCCTGGAGTGCTCATCAGTGAATGCTATGCCGTTCGGCGCGATGAGCGATGATCGGGGGACAGACGCACATGTATGCGAGGAGCGTGTCCCCCGATGAATCCCCCCGTGCCCCCCGTGACCCAGAACGTCCGGACCCGGCCCGCGGCCGGCGAACGGCCGCTGAGCGCGGCGTACGACACCGCCCTGCTGGACCTCGACGGGGTGGTGTACGCGGGCGGCGAGGCCGTCGAGCACGCCGTGGAGTCGCTGGGCACCGTGCGGGACGGCGGGATGCGGCTGGCGTATGTCACCAACAACGCGCTGCGCACGCCGGAGGCGGTGGCGGAGCATCTGACCCGGCTCGGGGTGCCCGCGCGGCCCGAGGACGTGATCACCTCGGCGCAGGCGGTGGCGCGGCTGATCTCCGAGCAGGTCCCGGCCGGGGCCCGGGTGCTGGTGATCGGTGGTGAGGGGCTGCGGGTGGCGTTGCGCGAGCGGGGCCTGGTGCCGGTGGACTCGGCGGACGACGACGACCTGGCGGCGGTGGTCCAGGGGTACGGCGGGCCCGAGATGCCCTGGGGGCGGCTGGCGGAGGCGGGGTACGCGGTGGGGCGCGGCGTGCCGTGGTACGCCTCCAACGGGGATCTGACGATTCCGAGCGGTCGGGGCATCGCGCCGGGCAATGGCGCGGCGGTGGAGGTCGTACGCATCGTCACGGGCCGCTCCCCGCAGATCGCCGGGAAGCCGCTGCCGCCGATGCACCGGGAGACGATCCTGCGGACCGGCGCGGAGCGGCCGCTGGTGGTCGGGGACCGGATGGACACCGATATCGAGGGCGCGCACGCGGGCGGCGTCGACTCGCTGCTGGTCCTGACCGGGGTGACCACCCCCGCGCAGCTGCTGGCCGCCGAGCCCGAGCACCGGCCGACGTATGTGGACCGCGACTTGCGGGGCCTGCTGACGCCCCAGACGGCGGTGGAGCCCGCCGGGGCCGGGGACGACGGCGGCTTTCGGTGTGGCGGCTGGCTGGCCCGGGTGCGCAAGGGCGCGCTGGTGCTGGAGGGGGACGGCGGCGACCCGATGGACGGGCTGCGGGCGCTGTGCGCGGCGGCATGGACCGAGGCCGGGGACGGGGCGTGCGCCGCGGATGCTGGGAAGGCGCTGGCGCGGCTGGGGCTGTGACGAACGCCAGTTGGCAGAAGGCCCCTCCCGAGGCGTGACAAGAAAGGTTAGGTTAACCTAACCTCAATTGTGATCGGCCTTGCTGCGAGGTGGAGTTCCGCGTGACCCTGCTCAGTCCGGCGAGAGCCGGGACCGAAACAGCGACCGCGCCACCCGGGCGGCAGGCCGCGCGTCGCGCGGTCGGGCTCGTCGCCTCCCTGGGGGTCCTGCTGGTGGTCGTGGCCGCCAGCGTCGCGATCGGTGCCAAGCCGATTCCGCTCGGCGACGTGTGGCACGGGCTGTTCCACTACAGCGGCAGCGACACCGATGTGGTGGTCCGGGATGTGCGGGTGCCGCGTACCGTGCTCGGGCTGCTGGTGGGCGCCGCGCTCGGGCTCGCGGGCGCGGTGATCCAGGCGCTCACCCGCAACCCGCTCGCCGACCCGGGGCTGCTCGGGCTGAACGCGGGCGCGTCCGCCGCCGTCGTCACGGCCATCAGCTTTCTCGGCGTCACCTCCCTGACCGGCTATGTGTGGTTCGCCTTCCTCGGCACCGCAGTCGCGTCCGTGCTCGTCTTCGCGCTCGGCGGCAGCCGAGAGGCCACGCCGGTGCGGCTGGCGCTCGCCGGGACGGCCGTGTACGCGGCGCTCTACGGCTATCTCAACGCCGTTGAGCTGCTGGACACGGCGGCCCTGGACAAGATGCGCTTCTGGACGGTCGGTTCGCTCGCCTCCGCGAACATGACGGTCGTCAAGCAGGTCGCGCCGTTCATCGCCGTCGGCGTGGTCCTCGCCCTGGCGCTCGGCCGGGCGCTGAACGCGGTGGCGCTCGGCGACGACACGGCGCGCGCCCTCGGCACCAACCTCACCCGCACCCGCGCGCTCGCCATGGCCGCCGTCACCCTGCTGTGCGGGGCCGCGACGGCCGCCTGCGGGCCGATCGCGTTCGTCGGCCTGATGGTGCCGCATGCCGTACGGGCGCTCACCGGGCCCGATCTGCGCTGGATCCTGCCGTACGCGGCGGTGCTCTCGCCGGTGCTGCTGCTGGGCGCCGATGTGATCGGCCGGGTCGTGTCGCGGCCATCGGAGCTGCAGGCCGGGGTCGTCACCACGCTCATCGGCGGACCCGTCTTCATCTACCTCGTCCGGCGCCGAAGGATGGCCCAGCTGTGAACGCGAGCGCGAGCGACAAGGCCGGGGTCGGGAACGGCGAAAGGGCCCCCAAGGCCCCCAGGGCGCGCGGGGCCACGCTGCGGACCCGGGGCGGGCTCTCGGTCCGGGTGGACGTCCGCGCGGCGCTGACAGGGCTGCTGCTGGCCGCCGTGGCGCTGGCCATGAGCGTGGTGCTGATCGGCACCGGCGACTTCGCGATCGCGCCCGGCGACGTCGTACGCACCCTCTTCGGCGGCGGCACCCCGATCGAGCACTTCATCGTCAACGAGGTGCGGCTGCCGCGCGTCCTGGTCGGGCTCCTCGTCGGCGCGGCCCTGGGCCTGGCGGGCGCGCTGTTCCAGAGCGTGTCCCGCAATCCGCTGGGCAGCCCCGACGTGGTCGGCTTCGGGCAGGGATCGGCGGCCGGGGCGCTCACCGTCCTCGTGCTGTTCAAGGGCGACCCGAACCAGGTCGCGGCCGGGGCCGTCGCCGGCGGTCTGCTGACCGGGCTCGGCGTGTACGCGCTGGCCTGGCGGCGGGGCGTACACGGCTACCGGCTGGTGCTGGTGGGCATCGGCGCGTCCTCGACGCTCACCGCCGTCAACGGCTATCTGCTCACCCAGGGTCATCAGGAGGACGCGGCGCGCGCCATGGTGTGGCTGACCGGCTCGCTGAACGGGCGGGACTGGGCGCAGGTCTGGCCGCTGGCCTGCGTCTGCGCGGTGCTGGTGCCGGTGGTGCTCGGGCACGCCCGGGGCCTGCGGATGCTGGAGATGGGCGACGACAGCGCGTACGCCCTCGGGGTGCGGGTCGAGCGGACGCGGCTGGTGCTGGTCCTCTCGGCCGTCCTGCTGACCGCGGTCGCCACGTCCGCCGCCGGGCCCGTGGCCTTCGTCGCGCTCGTCGCGCCACAGCTGGCCCGCAGGCTCACCCGCGCGACCGGGCCCAACCTGGTGCCCGCGGCCCTGATGGGCGCGGCCCTGCTGATCAGCGCCGACTGGTCCGCGCAGCGGCTCTTCGGGGCGGACCAACTGCCGGTGGGGGTGGTCACCGGGGTGCTGGGCGGCTGCTATCTGCTGGGGCTGCTGATCACCGAGCGCCGGGCGGGGCGGATATGACGAGGGGCGGTGCGGATGTGACGAGGGGCGGTGCGGATGTGACGAGGGGCGACGTGGACGGTAGGGACGGCAACGACGGTATGGGTGATATGAGCGGCGTCAGTGGAACAGGCGGTACAGGCGGTAAGGGTGCCCGGCCGCAGCGGCTCACCGCCGAAGGGCTCACCCTCGCCTACGACCGGCGCACGGTGGCCGAGGGCCTGACCGTCGCCATCCCCGACCACTCCTTCACGGTGATCGTCGGGCCCAACGCCTGCGGCAAGTCCACCCTGCTGCGCGCGCTGTCCCGGATGCTCAAGCCGACCGCCGGGTCGGTGCTGCTGGACGGGCAGGCGATCGGCTCGATGCCCGCCAAGAAGGTCGCCCGCACCCTGGGGCTGCTGCCGCAGTCCTCGATCGCGCCGGACGGCATCACCGTCGCGGACCTGGTCGCCCGCGGCCGCTATCCGCATCAGGGGCTGCTGCGACAGTGGTCGGAGACGGACGAGCGGATTGTCGGCGAGTCGATGGCGGCGACCGGTGTGGCCGAGCTCGCGGATCGCTATGTCGACGAATTGTCCGGTGGTCAGCGGCAGCGGGTGTGGATCGCCATGGCCATCGCCCAGCAGACCCCGCTGCTGCTCCTCGACGAGCCGACCACCTACCTGGACATCCAGCACCAGATCGATGTGCTCGACCTGTGCGCGCAGCTCCATGAGGAGCAGGGCCGCACCCTGGTCGCCGTCCTCCACGACCTCAACCACGCCGCCCGCTACGCCACCCACCTGATCGCGATGCGCGGCGGGGAGGTCGTCGCCGAGGGCGCACCGGGGGAGGTGGTGACGGCCGAGCTGGTGGAGCGGGTCTTCGGGCTGCGCTGCCAGGTGATCGACGACCCCGAGACCGGCACCCCGCTGGTGGTGCCCGCCGCCCGGCGATCCCGTACGCGGGCGGCTGCGGCGCCCGCGAAGGCCCCGGCCGTGAAAGAGACGGGTACGAAGGCCCCTGCCAAGTCGGGCGCGACGGAGATGGCCGCGGCTACAGCAGCTTCCGCAGCCGCAGAAGATCGCGGAAGCCGGCCTCCAGCTTGACCCGGCCGCTGCCCCAGGCGCGCGCGAAGTGCAGCTCGCCGTCGACCAGGGCCAGCAGGTCGTCGCCTGACATCGTCAGCCGGATCTCGGCGCGCTCGGCGGGCGGGCCGGGCACGGCCGTCACGTCCTCTATGCGGCCATCGGTGAGCCGTCCGAAGAAGGTGATGTCGAGGTCGGTGATACGGCAGCTCACCGAGCGATCGAGCGCGGCGGCGCTGCGGAGGTCCCCGTTCGCGCCCGCCAGGTTCTCCGCCAGCTTGTCGAGTGCGCTGCGGCACTCCTCCATGGTCGCCATCGCGACAGACGGTACCCCAGGTCCCGTACGTCGGAGAATGTGTGCTTCGCGGTAGCGTCGAGACCATGAGTGAGCCGATCGAGGGTGCGCGGCCCGGGCCGGAGCCTGGTCCCGGGGTGGCAGCCGCGGAGTCCATGGCCCAGCCGACGGCTGGGCCGTTTTCCGAACCGTCTTCGGAACCGCCTTCGGAGGCTCCTTCGGGGCCTTCTCTGGAGCTTTCCGCGGAGTCGGCGCGTCCGGCGGATCCCGCGCCGCTCGGTGTCACCCGTACGCCCACCGGCGTCGCCGAGATCGACGCGCAGCTGGACCGGCTGGCCGACGCCGACCACCTCGCCGCGAGCGGCCATCTGGAGGTGTACGAGGATGTGCACCGGGGCCTGCGCGACGCGCTGACCGCCCTGGACCGGCGGCCCGGCCCGCCGGCCCCCGCCCCGTAGACGACCTCGTCTCGTATGACGACAGACGACAGGAGCTGAACCACCCGTGGCTGTGACCCGCCCACGACGCGCACGACTCGACGCGGAGCTGGTGCGCCGCGAGCTGGCCCGCTCGCGCGAGCATGCCGGCCAGCTGATCGCCGCGGGCCGGGTGACCGTCGGCGGGCAGGTCGCGACCAAGCCCGCCACCCAGGTGGAGACCAGCGCGGCGCTCGTGGTCAGGGAGGACGACAGCGACCCGGACTACGTCTCGCGCGGCGGGCACAAGCTCGCGGGCGCGCTGCTGGCCTTCAGCGAGGAGTACCGCCAGGGGGCGGGCGCGGGTGCCGTCACAGACGGCACGGCGAGCGGCGGAGGCCTGAAGGTCACGGGGCGGCGCGCCCTGGACGCGGGGGCGTCCACCGGGGGCTTCACCGATGTCCTGCTGCGCGCCGGCGCCGCCCATGTCCTCGCCGTCGACGTCGGATACGGACAACTCGCGTGGTCTTTGCAGAGCGATGAACGCGTGACCGTCATGGACCGTACGAACGTGCGTGAATTGACGCTCGAGCAGATCGGCGGTGACCCCGTGGACCTGGTCGTCGGTGACCTGTCCTTCATCCCGCTGGGGCTGGTGCTGCCCGCCCTGGTGCGCTGTGCCGCGCCCGGGGCCGACCTGGTGTTGATGGTCAAGCCCCAGTTCGAGGTCGGCAAGGAGCGGCTGGGCAGCGGCGGGGTGGTCCGCAGCGCGCGGCTGCGCGCCGAGGCCGTCCGTACGGTCGCGGAGCGGGCGGCGGGGCTTGGCCTTGGAGTCCTGGGGGTCACCGCGAGCCCGTTGCCCGGCCCGGCCGGCAACGTCGAGTACTTTCTGTGGATGCGCGCCGGGGCGCCGGCACTTGACCCGGCCGATGTCGACCGTGCAGTGGCGGAGGGGCCCAGTTGACCACTTCAGAAGCTTCAGCAGCAGCCTCGGCAGCAGCGGAGCGCACCGTATTCCTGCTGGCGCACACCGGCCGCCCCGCGGCCATCCGCAGCGCCGAACTCGTCGTCCAAGGCCTGCTGCGCTGCGGCATCGGGGTGCGGGTGCTGGCCGCGGAGGCCGCGGATCTGCCGCTGCCGGCCGCGGTCGAGCTGGTCGACGCGGGCGCGGATGTCCTGGACGGCTGTGAGCTGCTGATCGTCCTCGGTGGTGACGGCACGCTGCTGCGCGGCGCGGAGTTCTCGCGGATCTCCGGGGTGCCGATGCTCGGCATCAACCTGGGCCGGGTCGGGTTCCTCGCCGAGGCCGAGCGGGACGACCTGGACAAGGTCGTGGACCGGGTCGTGACCCGCAGCTACGAGGTCGAAGAGCGGATGACCATCGATGTGCTGGTCCGCACCGACGGGCAGATCGTGCACACCGACTGGGCGCTGAACGAGGCGTCGGTCGAGAAGGCCGCGCGCGAGCGCCTGCTGGAGGTCGTCACCGAGGTGGACGGCCGCCCCGTCTCCCGCTTCGGCGGCGACGGCGTCGTCTGCGCGACCCCGACCGGCTCGACGGCGTACGCCTTCTCGGCGGGCGGGCCCGTGGTGTGGCCCGAGGTCGAGGCGCTGCTGATGGTCCCCATCAGCGCGCACGCCCTCTTCGCCAAGCCCCTGGTCACCTCGCCGCGCTCGGTGCTCGCCGTGGAGGTGCAGCCGCAGACCCCGCACGGGGTGCTGTGGTGCGACGGGCGGCGCACCGTCGAACTGCCCGCCGGTGCGCGGGTGGAGGTGCGGCGGGGGGCGGTGCCGGTGCGGCTGGCACGGCTGCACCACGCGTCGTTCACGGACCGGCTGGTGGCGAAGTTCGCCCTCCCGGTCGCGGGCTGGCGCGGCGCGCCGCATTAGGCCCCCCGACGGGGCGCCGAGGGCGGGCTCAGTCCGGACCGGGCGCCCCGTAGGAGAACCCGCCGTCGCATCGAGGCCCTGAAACCTCGTATGGTCGTGGGCGTGCTGGAGGAGATGCGGATACGTGCGCTGGGCGTCATCGACGACGCCGTCGTCGAACTGTCGCCCGGCTTCACCGCGGTGACCGGTGAGACCGGAGCGGGTAAGACCATGGTCGTCACCAGTCTCGGCCTGCTGCTGGGCGGGCGGGCCGACGCGGCCCTGGTGCGGATCGGCGCGAAGGCGGCGGTCGTCGAGGGCCGGATCACCGTCGACGGGCGGTCGACGGTGGCCGTCCGGGCCGAGGAGGCGGGCGCCGAACTCGACGACGGCGCGCTGCTGATCAGCCGTACGGTCTCCGCCGAGGGCCGTTCCCGCGCCCATGTGGGCGGCCGCTCGGTGCCCGTGGGGCTGCTGGGCGAGCTGGCGGACGACCTGGTGGCCGTGCACGGCCAGACCGATCAGCAGGGGCTGCTGCGCCCGGCCCGGCAGCGGCAGGCCCTGGATCGGTACGCGGGAGCCGCGGTCGCAGGGCCGCTGGAGAAGTACGGGGCCGCCTACCGGCGGCTGCGTGCGGTCGCCGCCGAGCTGGACGAGCTGACCACCCGGGCGCGGGAGCGGGCGCAGGAGGCCGATCTGCTGCGCTTCGGCCTCGAGGAGATCGCCGCGGCAGAACCGCTGCCCGGCGAGGACACCGAGCTCGCGGCCGAGGCGGAGCGCCTGGGCCACGCCGAAGCCCTCGCCTCCGCCGCCACCGCCGCGCACGCCGCGCTGGCCGGGCACCCAGAGGACCCCGAGGGCGTGGACGCGGCCAGTCTGGTCGCGGGCGCGCACCGGGCGCTGGAGGGCGTGCGCTCCCACGATCCGAAGCTCGCCGCGCTCGCCGACCGGATCGCCGAGGTCGGCATCCTGACGTCCGACGTGGCCGGGGAGCTCGCGGGCTACGCGGACGATCTGGACGCCGACCCGCGGCGGCTGGCGGTCGTCGAGGAGCGCCGGGCCGGGCTGTCCCATCTGACCCGCAAGTACGGCCAGGACATCGCGGACGTGCTGGCCTGGGCGGAGCAGGGCGCGGCGCGGCTGGCCGAACTGGACGGCGACGACGACCGTATCGGCGAGCTGACCGCCGAGCGCGACGCGCTCCGCGCCGAACTTGGCGAGCTCGCGCAGGCGCTCACCGACGCCCGTACGGAGGCGGCGGCGCGCTTCGCCGACGCGGTCACCGCGGAGCTGGCCTCGCTCGCGATGCCGCATGCCCGGGTGACCTTCGCGATCAGCCAGAGCGAGGCCGCGGAGGAGACGGCGGGCATCGAGGTGGGCGGCCGTGCGGTGCTGTTCGGGCCGCATGGAGCCGACGAGGTCGAGCTGCTGCTCGCCCCCCACCCGGGCGCCCCGCCCCGCCCGATCGCCAAGGGGGCGTCCGGCGGTGAGCTGTCCCGGGTGATGCTCGCGGTGGAGGTGGTCTTCGCGGGCTCGGACCCCGTGCCGACTTATCTCTTCGACGAGGTGGACCAGGGCGTCGGCGGCAAGGCGGCGGTCGAGGTCGGCCGACGGCTGGCCAAGCTCGCCCAGACCGCACAGGTCGTGGTCGTCACCCACCTGCCCCAGGTCGCGGCCTTCGCCGACCGGCACTTGGTGGTGGAGAAGACCAACGACGGGGCGGTCACGCGCAGCGGTGTGAAGGCGATGGAGGGCGAGGACCGGGTACGGGAGCTGTCGCGCATGCTGGCGGGCCAGGAGGACTCCGAACTCGCCCGCGCCCACGCGGAAGAGCTTCTGGAGACGGCGCGGGCGACGCGCTGACTGTCGGCCGCGGGTCCGCCGCCGCCGAGGACCGGTGGCCGCGAGCCCGGGCCGGGCCGCCGGGGCCGTCCGGGCCGCCCGCGCCGCAGCGGCCCGAGGGCGTTCCGGTGTTCGGTGCTGTCCTCCGTACGAGTGAATCCGCGGATGTGCGGGCGAGCCGACGGCGGGCCCGGTGCGGGGCCGTGGCGGTGGGGGCGGCCTGAAGACTGGCATCCTGGACGGGGCGCACCCGCACCGCCGCGCGCCTAGGGTCTGTCGTCAAAGGGGGCGTCCGGCCGCGAGCGGCGTCTGGCGCGGTGCCTCGCAAGGCGGAGCGTCGCCCTCGTACTGGGCGTACTTGGGCGATGCGACAACGCAGCGAGGTGCCGTGCCAGGCGTCGGGAGCAGGACGCCCTCTTTGACGACAGGCCCTAAGACCCCACGCCCGAACGCCGTCCTCTCAGGAGCTTTTCCCGCGTGAGCAGCACCGTGAGCAGCACACCGGCCCCGCCGCCCGGGAACCCGCACGGGAATCCGCACGGGCAGCCGCCCCTGCACGCCCTCCAAGTGCTCGGCGGCGGCAGTTCCGGCAGCGGGGTGCATGTCCGGTCGCTGACGGCCGGGTTGGTGGCGCGCGGGCTGCGGGTGACGGTGTGCGGGCCGTGGCGGGCGGAGCGGGGGTACGGGTTCACGCAGGCGGGCGCGTGGTTCGCCGGACTGGACGCCCGTACGGACGCGGGGGCCGTCGCGACGCTGCGGGCGGCCGGCGCCGGGGCGGGTCTGGTGCATGCGCACGGGCTGCGGTCCGGGCTGCTGGCCGTGCTGGCGCTGCACGGCCGGGGCGTGCCGCTGATCGTCACCTGGCACAGCAAACCGCACGCCGAGGGCGCGCGAGCTCAAGCCGTACGCCTCATAGAGCGCAGGGTGGCGCGCCACGCCGCGATCGTGCTGGGCGCGTCGTCGGATCTGGTGGAGCGGGCTCGTGCGCGGGGGGCTCGCGATGCCCGGCTCGCGCCGGTCGCGGTGCCCGCGCCGCGCTCCACGCCGGCCAGGGAGGACGGGTGGCGGCAGAAGGTGCGGGCCGAACTGGGCTCTGTGGAGCGGCCGTTGCTGCTCGCGGTGGGGCGGCTGGTGCTGGATCGGGGCTTCGGGCCGCTGCTGGACGCGGCCCGGGTGTGGCGCGCGCTGGACCCCCAGCCGCTGCTGGCGGTCGCGGGGGAGGGGCCGGACCGGGCGGCGCTGCAGCGCAGGATCGACGGGGAGGGGCTGCCGGTGCGGCTGCTCGGCCGCCGGGACGATGTGCCCGCGCTGCTGGCGGCGGCCGATGTCGCGGTGCTCTCCAGCCGGTGGGAGGCGCGGTCGGTGCTGGCGCAGGAGGCGCTGCACGCAGGCGTGCCGCTGGTGGCCACGGCGGTCGGCGGGGTGCCGGAACTGGTGGGGGAGGCGGCCGAACTGGTGTCGTACGGGGCGCCGGAGGATCTGGCCGGCGCGGTGATCCGGCTGCTCGCGGATCCGGTGCGCCGGGTGGAGCTGGCCGCGGCGGGGCGGGCGCGGACCGCGGGCTGGCCGACGGAGGACGACACGGTCGCCCATGTCCTCAGCGTCTACGATGAATTGGTCCAGACCTAATCTGATCCAAGTCGACCCAAGTCCTTGACGCAGGGGGCGGCCGGTAGGCAGGGTGCAGGACTAGGGGCGGGAGAGAGCGCTCTCATAGAGACGGTTCCCGTCACCCCCCACCCCTCTCCGATATCCCGGCAAATCCCCCACAACGCCGAGGAGTACATGTCATGAGCAGGACGAAGAACGGGACGATCGGCCGCAGGACGCTGCTCGGCGGCCTCGCCGCCGCTGCCGCCGCCGGAGCGGGCCTCACCCTCGCGGGCGGCCGGGCCAACGGCGCGGAGCGCGCGGCCACGATGCCGCTGACGGTCGTCAACAACACAGGCCAGTTCGGCAATTCATCGATATGGATCTACATCGTCGGCAATGAGGGCGGTCGCCAGGTCCGCGTCACCCCGGACGGCAAGGTCGCGCCCATCGCGCTCTCCGACAACGGACCGGACGGCTGGACCGACTACGCCATCCCGCTCACCGCGAGCGGGGACACCAAACTGACCCTGCCCAATATGTCCGGCCGGATCTACGTCGCCCTCGGCTCCAAGCTCAAATTCAAGGCGGTCACCGACGGCGCGGGCAACGCGGCCCTGCAGTACCCGGCGGGCTGGGTGGCCGGCGACCCCAACTACAACATCCTGCACGACTGCGCGGAGTTCACCTTCAACTCCGCCGGGATGTTCTGCAACACCACCATGGTCGATATGTTCAGCGTCCCGATGTCGATCCGCCTCACCGGGGCCAAGGACCAGACCACCGGCACCCTCAAGAGCGGCGCCCGCGCCAAGGTCTTCTCCGACCTCGCCGCGGTCGACGCCTTCGCGCCCCTGGTCCTCGGCGACAAGCTGAGGGTCATCGCCCCCGGACACGGCCTCGACGCCGGGCTGTTCGGCAAGGACTACCTCGCCGCCTATATCGACGACGTCTGGGCCGCCTACGCCGCGAAGGACCTGAAGGTCACCACCAACGCGGGCACCTTCACCGGCCGGGTGAGCGGCGGGCGGCTGTCCTTCACCGGCCCCGCCTCCGTGGCCTTCAACAAGCCCTCCACCAGGGACGTGCTCTTCTGCGACGGCGCGCTCGCCGCGCCCAACGACGGGACCACGGGCCCGGTCGCGGCCATCCTCGGCGCGGGCTTCAACCGGACCACCCTGCACAACACGCCCGCCCAGCCGACCACCGACCCGGCCTCCTTCTACACCCCGCAGGTCACCAACCACTACGCCAAGGCCATGCACGCGGCGACCGCGGACGGCAAGGCGTACGGCTTCGCCTTCGACGACGTCGCCGACTTCGCGTCGTACATCCAGGACACCGCCCCGACGGGAGTCACGCTGACCCTGACCGCCTTCTGAACGCGGAAACGGGTAAACGGGTAAACGCGTAAACGCGCCACAGGAGCCCGGGCCGTATGAGCCCGGGCTCCTGCGTCTTCCTGTGTCTTCGGCCGGTGACCGGGCCTGCCGGGCTACCCTCCGTACGCCCCGGACGCCGTCAGCCGCAGCGCCGTGTCGATCAGCGGCACATGGCTGAAGGCCTGCGGGAAGTTGCCCACCTGCCGCTGGAGGCGCGGGTCCCACTCCTCCGCCAGCAGCCCCAGGTCGTTGCGGAGCGCGAGCAGCTTCTCGAAGAGCTTGCGCGCCTCGTCGACCCGGCCGATCATCGCCAGGTCGTCGGCGAGCCAGAACGAGCAGGCCAGGAAGGCCCCTTCGTCGCCCTCGAGACCGTCCACGCCCGCGTCCTCGCCGGCCGTCGGGTAGCGCAGCACAAAGCCGTCGGAGGTCGACAGCTCGCGCTGGATGGCCTCGATGGTCCCGATGACCCGCTTGTCGTCCGGCGGCAGAAAGCCCATCTGCGGGATCAGCAGCAGCGAGGCGTCCAGCTCCCGCGAGCCGTAGGACTGGGTGAAGGTGTTGCGCTCGGGGTCGTAGCCCTTCTCGCACACATCCCGGTGGATCTCGTCGCGCAGCTCGCGCCAGCGCTCCAACGGCCCGTCCACGTCGCCCGATTCGATGAGCTTGACGGTGCGGTCCACCGCGACCCAGGCCATCACCTTGGAGTGCACGAAGTGCCGGCGCGGCCCGCGCACCTCCCAGATGCCCTCGTCCGGCTCGTCCCAGTGCTCCTCGAGGTAGCGGATCAGCTTGAGCTGCAGGATGCTCGCGTAGTCGTTACGGGCCAGGCCGGTCATATGCGCCAGGTGCAGCGCCTCGGTGACCTCTCCGTACACATCCAGCTGGAGCTGCCCGGCCGCGCCGTTGCCGACCCGGACCGGCTGGGAGCCCTCGTAGCCGGGGAGCCAGGTCAGCTCGGCCTCGCCCAGCTCGCGCTCGCCCGCGATGCCGTACATGATCTGGAGGTTCTCCGGGTCGCCCGCGACCGCGCGCAGCAGCCACTCGCGCCAGGCGCGCGCCTCCTCGCGGTAGCCGGTGCGCAGCAGTGAGGACAGGGTGATCGCCGCGTCCCGCAGCCAGGTGTAGCGGTAGTCCCAGTTCCGGACGCCGCCGATCTCCTCGGGCAGCGAGGTGGTGGGCGCGGCGACGATGCCGCCGGTGGGGGCGTAGGTGAGCGCCTTGAGGGTGATCAGCGAGCGGACCACCGCGTCCCGGTAGGGGCCGTGGTACGTGCAGTGCTCGACCCATTCGCGCCAGAAGACCTCGGTCGCCTCGAGCGCGCCCTCGGGGTCGGGGAGCGCGGGCGGCTCCTTGTGGGAGGGCTGCCAGCTGATGGTGAAGGCGATCCGGTCGCCGGGGGCGACGGTGAAGTCCGAGTAGGTGGTCAGGTCCTTGCCGTAGGTATCGATCTCGGTGTCCAGCCACACCGAATCGGGGCCGGCGACGGCGACCGTCCGCGCGTCGATCTTGTGCACCCACGGCACGACCCAGCCGTACGAGAAGCGCATCCGCAGCGCCGAGCGCATCGGCACCCGGCCGCTCACGCCCTCGACGATCCGCACCAGCTGAGGGGCCCCGTCACGGGGCGGCATGAAGTCGATCACGCGGACCGTGCCGCGCGGGGTGTCCCATTCCGATTCGAGGACCAGCGAGTCGCCGCGGTAGCGGCGGCGGTCGGCGGCCGCAGGAGTGGCGCCCGCGGCCTGCGCGGGCCCCAGATGCCAGAAGCCATGCTCTTCGGTGCCCAGCAGCCCGGCGAAGACGGCATGCGAATCGAAGCGCGGCAGACAAAGCCAGTCGACCGTGCCATCTCTGCAGACCAGGGCGGCGGTCTGCATATCCCCGATCAGTGCGTAATCCTCGATACGCCCGGCCACGTACTATCCCCATTCGAACGGCCGCGGTGCCCCGGAAGGCTATTGTCCACGGTCTTGGAAGTTCTCGACGAGCGCTTGTTCCGAGGGCGTGGTGGTCCCTTGCCGGCCGGCTCGCAGCATTGCGTCCGAGCAGGATACGACGGAGAACAGTGATCCGCTCGAGTCGTCCCACATCGTGGCTTGGACCCGGCGGCCGATCGGGTGGCCAGGTCACGCATGGTGTTCGAGCGGTAGCGGATCCGTACCCCCGGCGGCCGCGGGATGCTCCCCGGCTCGCCCGACTTCTCCCGGGAGGTGCACCCTGCCCAGCCGTAGTCGGGGAAGGGCACTGATACCCTGGTAGCCCGTGGAGCGGTGGGCGCAAAACCCCCGAACCTCACCAACGGCGCCCCCGGAACACCGGGGCGGTCGCCGGACCCCGCACCCTCACCTCGCGACCACGGGAGCCTTGTTTTGGCCATTGCCGCTAAGCCCACGACGACCAAGCACATCTTCGTCACCGGGGGTGTCGCTTCCTCACTCGGCAAGGGCCTGACCGCCTCCAGCCTCGGTGCCCTGCTCAAGGCGCGCGGTCTGCGCGTGACGATGCAGAAGCTGGACCCGTACCTCAACGTGGACCCGGGCACCATGAACCCGTTCCAGCACGGCGAGGTGTTCGTCACCAACGACGGCGCCGAGACCGACCTGGACATCGGCCACTACGAGCGGTTCCTCGACGTCGACCTCGACGGCTCCGCCAACGTCACCACCGGCCAGGTCTACTCCACCGTGATCGCCAAGGAGCGGCGCGGCGAGTACCTGGGCGACACCGTGCAGGTCATCCCGCATATCACCAACGAGATCAAGCACCGCATCCGGCGGATGGCGACGGACGACGTGGACGTCGTGATCACCGAGGTCGGCGGCACCGTCGGCGACATCGAGTCGCTGCCCTTCCTGGAGTCCGTGCGCCAGGTCCGCCACGAGGTCGGCCGGGACAACGTCTTCGTCGTGCACATCTCCCTGCTGCCGTACATCGGCCCCTCCGGCGAGCTCAAGACCAAGCCCACCCAGCACTCGGTCGCCGCCCTGCGCAACATCGGTATCCAGCCCGACGCGATCGTGCTGCGCGCCGACCGTGAGGTCCCGACCTCCATCAAGCGCAAGGTCTCGCTGATGTGCGACGTCGACGAGGCGGCCGTGGTCGCCGCCATCGACGCCAAGTCGATCTACGACATCCCCAAGGTGCTCCACTCCGAGGGCCTGGACGCCTATGTGGTGCGCCGCCTCGACCTGCCCTTCCGCGATGTCGAGTGGACCCAGTGGGACGATCTGCTCAAGCGGGTCCACCAGCCCGACCACGAGGTCACCGTCGCCCTGGTCGGCAAGTACATCGACCTGCCCGACGCCTATCTGTCGGTCACCGAGGCGCTGCGCGCGGGCGGCTTCGCCAACAACGCCCGCGTCAAGATCAAGTGGGTGACCTCGGACGACTGCCGCACCGCCGCCGGCGCCCGGCAGCAGCTCGGCGACGTCGACGCGATCTGTGTCCCGGGCGGCTTCGGCGACCGCGGCGTCAACGGCAAGGTCGGCGCGATCACCTACGCCCGCGAGAACAAGATCCCGCTGCTGGGCCTCTGCCTGGGCCTGCAGTGCATCGTCATCGAGGCCTCGCGGAACCTGGCGGGCATCGAGGGCGCCAACTCCACCGAGTTCGAGCCCGCCACCAGCGACCCGGTCATCTCCACCATGGCCGAGCAGCTCGACATCGTCGCGGGCGAGGGCGATATGGGCGGCACGATGCGGCTGGGCATGTACCCGGCGAAGCTCGGCGAGGGCTCCATCGTCCGCGAAGTCTACGGCGACCAGCCGTACGTCGAGGAGCGCCACCGCCACCGCTACGAGGTCAACAACGCCTACCGCGGGGAGCTGGAGAAGAAGGCCGGCCTGGTCTTCTCGGGCACCTCGCCCGACAACAAGCTGGTCGAGTACGTCGAGTACCCGCGCGAGGTGCACCCGTACCTGGTCGGCACCCAGGCCCACCCGGAGCTGCGCTCCCGGCCCACCCGCCCGCACCCGCTCTTCGCGGGCCTGGTCAAGGCCGCGGTGGCCCGGCAGTCGGGGCAGTCCGCGCAGTCGGGGCAGCCTGAGGCGCAGGCGGCTCAGGCTGCCCCGGCGGCGCGGTCGGGGCAGCCTGAGGCGGCCGCCGTAGCCGGACAGCCGGGCGCGCCGACCGGACAGCGCGCCAAGGCCTGAGGGATACGGTTGACCTGGGCGGGAGCGGTTTGTGCCGCCCCGCCCGGGCCCCCGTTTCGGCTGTCGGGCCGTTCGCTGACGAGAGGACGCTGAGTCGAGCATGCGCATCAAGGACACCCCCGAGGAGTGGCGGATCACCGCCACCACCACGCCGTTCACCGGCAACAAGACCGGCGTGCGCACCGACGAGGTCGTCATGCCCGACGGCTCCCGGACCACCCGCGACTACCAGGTCCACCCCGGGTCGGTCGCCATCCTCGCGCTCGACGGCGAAGGCCGCGTCATCGTGGTGCGCCAGTACCGCCACCCGGTGCGGCAGCGGCTGTGGGAGATCCCGGCCGGCCTCCTCGACATCCCCGGCGAGAACCCGCTGCACGCGGCGCAGCGCGAGCTGTACGAGGAGGCGCACGTCAAGGCCGAGGACTGGCGGGTGCTGACCGACATCTACACCTCGCCGGGCGGCTCCGACGAGGCCGTACGGATCTTCCTGGCCCGGGGGGTCTCGGAGGCCGAGGGCGAGCGGTACGAGGGGGATCACGAGGAGGCGGACATGGAGCGCGCCCGTATCCCCCTCGACGAGCTGATCGCCGGCGTCCTCGCGGGCGAGCTGCACAACACCTGCCTGGTGGCCGGCGTCCTGGCGGCCCACGCCGCACAGACCGGCGCCGGCTTCGAGTCCCTGCGCCCGGCGGACGCCCCCTGGCCGGCCCGGCCCTTCGAGGCCTGAGGGCCCTCCCGCCGCAGGGCGGCTCTCCACAGACCCCGAAGCAGACCTCAAAACAGACCCCGAATCCGAACATCCGTGCATCCGATCAGGTGATTTTCTCCCCGCCGTATCGGCCGGGAGTGCCGAAGTGCTGACGCGCGGTGAACTACGCTCGGACTATTCCCGACCGCACCCGCGGCGGGCTCGTACGCGCAGGTGGACGGGGATGGGGCCCAGTGGCGGAGCAGGCGGTCGACACCGATGGGGGGCCGCCCCCCCGGAAGCGGCTGCCGCCGCCTGCCGCCGAACCCCAGCCCCGTCCCGCGCCCGCCCTCGCGCCCCGTCGCGCCGCCGCCCCGCCGCCCCGGACCGAAGGGGGCGAGGGATCTTCCACTGAGGGCCACGAACCCGGGCGCGGCGAACCCGCCACCGGGCGCGCCGAGTCTCCCGCCGGGCCGCAGGACGACGCCGGCGGGCTGTGGAGCGGTGCGACGCGGGCCGTGTTGTTCGCGGCGGCGGCGTCCGTGGGGCGCGGCTTCGCGGGGCGGCGGCGCGAACTGCTGGCGCTGCGCGCCGATATCGACCGGGCCGGCCTGGACACCCTCGCCGGCCGCAAGGCCCCCCGCAGCCGGGTGCTGCTGATCGCGGGCCGCCCCGGTTCCGGCCGCACCGCGCTGGCCGAGGAGCTGGTGCGGCGGCTCGCCGACGACTACCCCGACGGGATCCTGCGCGCGCGGCTGGCCACGTCCGGGGGCGATCCCGTACCCCTCGAGCGGACCGCCCGCGAACTGCTGGCCGTGCTCAAGGTGTCCGTCCCGGCCGGGGCGGACGAGGACGAGCTCTGTGAGGCGCTGCGCGACGCCCTGGCGGGGAAGCGCGCGCTGCTGCTGTTCGACGACGCGACCGGCGCCGAGCAGGTGGACGCGTTATTGCCGGACGCCCCGGACAGCCTGGTCGTCGCCGTCTCGCGCGGCCCGCTGACGGGGGTGCCGGACGTACGGCCGTGCACGCTCGGCGGGCTCGATGTGAGCGCGGCCATCGGGCTGCTCGCGCAGTACGCCGGGTCCACCCGTATCACCTGCGACCCGGTGGCCGCGCAGTCCCTGGTCGAGGAGTGCGGCGGTCAGCCCGCCGCGCTGGTGCTGGTCGGCGGCTGGCTCGCCGCGCGCCCCCAGTCGTCGGTCGCCGACGCGGTACAGCGGCTGCGCGAGCTGTCGCCGGCCGATGGCGACCAGGACCGGGGCGCGCGCCCGCTGGCCCGCGCCTTCCGGCTGGCGTACGAGGCGCTGCCGCCCGCGGCCGCACGGCTGCTGCGGCTGCTGGTGCTCGCGCCCGGCGGCTGGGCGGACGCCCAGATAGGGTCCGCGCTGGCCGGCTGCTCGGTGGCGGACGCCGAGGCCGCGCTGGAGGGCTTTGTCGCGCACGGGCTGCTGCGCCCGCTGGCCGAGCACCGGTACCAGGTGCCCGGCTGCCTCGACCCGATGCTGCGGGCGGCGCTGCGGGCCACCGAGCGCCCGGCCGAGGTGGAGCTGGCCGGTGCCCGGATGCTGGAGCGGACCGTACGGCAACTGCACGCCTGCCGGCTGGCCGCCCAGCCGCCCGGCTCGCCCGCCCGCAAGAAGCTGGCCGAGATGCCGAGGGCGCTGAGGTTCACCTCGTCCGGGGCCGCGTCGGTCTGGCTGGAGTCGCGGCTGCCGGTGCTGCTGGAGATCGCCCGGCTGGCCGTCGAGGACGGCGGGCTCGACACGCTGGCGCGCCGGTTGGTGGCCGGTCTGACGCATGCCCTCGGCGCCCACCGCAGCGCCGAGGAGGCCGCCCCGGAGCTGTACGGGCTGCACCGGCTGGTGCTCGATGTGGCCTGCCGCCGCGATCTGCCGGTGGAGGAGGCGGCGGCACTGCTGAACCTGGGCGACCTGGACGCGCGGGCGGGCCGGGTGGAGGAGGCACTGGTCCGCTACAAGCACGCGCTGGAGGCGGCCCGGGAGGCGGGCGACCCGTACACCACGGGGCGTTCGCTGGAGTCCATCGGCGGCACGTACGAGGAGCTGGGGGACTGGCACCGGGCGGCCGACTGGTACGGGCGGGCGCTCCAGCTGCGGCTGTCCCGCGGCGACCGGATCGGCGAGGCGCTGCTGTACGAGCGCCTGGGCACGGTCCAGGCGCGCACCGGCCAGTGGGGCGAGGCGCTGCGCGCCTGGCGGGCGGCGGGGGCCGCGTTCCGCCGGGCGGGCAATCCGCGGGGCGCGCTGCGGGCCGCGGACGCCCTGGACCGGCTCGGCGACCCGGCGGCGGCGGATGCGCACCGGCGCGCCGCGCGCCGGCTGGCGGCGCGGCAGCGAGGCGGAGGCGGCGACAGCGAGCGGGTAGATGGAGCCGAAGAGGCAGAGTGACCTAAGAAACCGGCAGCGGATCGGCAAAAGCTTGATGTATTACAAGGCTGGACAGCGCGGCATCCTTCATTAAGACTGGTTGTACCGCGATTGTTGCGGTCGTCTCCGGCATGCGGACGCATTCCGGTTTGTCTGCTTAAAGCCCGGATATCCCCCAGATTCAAGGACCGTGATCGACGTGAAGGTCGGTATCCCCCGCGAGGTCAAGAACAACGAGTTCCGCGTGGCCATCACCCCCGCCGGTGTGCATGAGCTGGTCCGCGATGGCCATGAGGTCTTCCTGGAGCGGGGGGCCGGCGTCGGCTCCTCGATCACGGACGAGGAGTACACCGCCGCCGGTGCGAGCATCCTCGGCTCGGCCGACGACGTATGGGCCACCGCCGACCTGCTGCTGAAGGTCAAGGAGCCCGTCGCGGAGGAGTACCACCGGCTGCGCAAGGACCAGACCCTCTTCACCTACCTCCACCTGGCCGCCTCCCGCGAGTGCACGGACGCGCTGCTGGAGTCCGGCACCACCGCCATCGCCTACGAGACGGTCGAGACCGCGAACCGCGCGCTGCCGCTGCTCGCGCCGATGTCCGAGGTCGCGGGCCGGATCGCGCCGCAGGTCGGCGCGTACCACCTGATGCGGTCGGCGGGCGGGCGCGGGGTGCTGCCCGGCGGGGTGCCGGGCGTGGCCGCGGCCCGGGCCGTGGTCATCGGCGGCGGCGTCTCCGGCTGGAACGCCACGCAGATCGCCCTCGGCATGGGCTTCCACGTCACCCTGCTCGACAGGGACATCAACAAGCTGCGCGAGGCCGACAAGGTCTTCGGCAACCGGGTGCAGACCATTTCCTCCAACGCCTACGAGCTGGAGAAGGCCGTGCTCGCCGCCGACCTCGTCATCGGCGCGGTGCTCATCCCCGGCGCCAAGGCGCCCAAGCT
The DNA here is from genome assembly GCF_053599555.1 of Streptomyces sp. NPDC000941. NCBI lineage: Bacteria > Bacillati > Actinomycetota > Actinomycetes > Kitasatosporales > Streptomycetaceae > Streptomyces > Streptomyces sp. NPDC000941. Next base: position 2,168 of record NZ_JBSFMM010000166.1, on the reverse strand, counting down.
GGTCACCAACGAGCTGGTCTCCCGGATGAAGCCCGGAAGTGTACTTGTCGACATCGCGATCGACCAGGGCGGCTGCTTCGAGGACTCCCGGCCCACCACCCACGCCGAGCCCACCTTCACCGTGCACGACTCGGTCTTCTACTGCGTGGCCAACATGCCGGGCGCGGTGCCCAACACCTCCACCCACGCGCTCACCAACGCCACGCTGCCGTACATCGTGGAGCTGGCCAACCGCGGCTGGCGGGACGCGCTGCGCCGGGACGCCGCGCTGGCCAGGGGGCTCAATGTCCATGAGGGCGAGGTCGTTTACGGTCCGGTCGCCGAGGCGCACGGTCTGTCGACCGTCGAACTGACCTCGCTGATCGGCTGAAGCCGGCTGAGCGGTCAACGTCGACCGTCAACAACAGGTCAATAACGGGCATCCGGCCGGGTCTTGCCGTGAGGCGGGGTCCGGCCGTTGATGTGTCCGATACGACCCGTAACGCGGATGACAGTTCGCTTCGCCAACTCGCCCTAAAAGTAACTATTCAGACGCTTTACCCGTCGAGGAATCCTCGCTTCACCCCCCATACGCCCTTGACAGCGCGGTGTTCGATTGCCGACACATCGTGCCGTGTCCGGTGGATTGTGTTGCTGCGAACCGCCGACACGCCATAGAGTCGCCAACCGTCGGCATGGTGTCACGCTGACCTATCTAGAAATTTCCTGGTCACCAAGGAGGTAGGACGACTTGTGAATGAGTCGACATTTTCTCCCGGGGGTGGTCAACCAGGATCGGCTGCGCGGGGCCAGGGTCCCTCGGGGCTCGAGGCTGTCGGCTCTGTAGCTGTCCGCACCTTCGCCACGCACCAGAACTTGACGACAGCCCACCAGAGTCAGAGCATGGACGGCCATCACGTGAACGCCATGGCCGGCGACCAGGGGGGCATGGATCCCGCCCGCTTCGCCGCCTACGACGACCTCCCCGACGGGCACTTCTACGACCCGGACGCCGAGTACGAGCCGGACCCCGAGTACGCGGCCACACTCGCGCCCGACGCGGCCCGCCAGCGACGCGAACGCATCGGCCCCACCGGGCGGCCGCTGCCGTACTTCCCGATCCCCGGACCGCTGACCGACCACGGCCCCGCGAAGATCATCGCGATGTGCAACCAGAAGGGCGGCGTCGGCAAGACCACCTCCACCATCAACCTCGGCGCGGCCCTCGCCGAATACGGACGCCGGGTCCTGCTCGTCGACTTCGACCCGCAGGGCGCCCTGTCGGTCGGCCTCGGCGTCAACCCGATGGAGCTCGACCTCACGGTCTACAACCTGCTCATGGAGCGGGGCATGTCGGCCGACGAGGTGCTGCTCAAGACGGCCGTGCCCAATATGGACCTGCTGCCCAGCAATATCGACTTGTCGGCCGCCGAGGTGCAGCTGGTCAGCGAGGTCGCCCGGGAGTCCACCCTGCAGCGCGCGCTCAAGCCGCTGATGGCGGACTACGACTACATCGTCATCGACTGCCAGCCCTCGCTCGGCCTGCTCACCGTGAACGCGCTCACCGCGGCGCACAAGGTGATCGTGCCGCTCGAGTGCGAGTTCTTCGCCCTGCGCGGTGTGGCGTTGCTCACGGAGACGATCGAGAAGGTCCAGGAACGGCTCAACCCCGAGCTCGAACTGGACGGCATCCTCGCCACGATGTACGACTCGCGCACCGTGCACAGCCGTGAGGTCCTGGCCCGCGTGGTCGAGGCGTTCGACGACCACGTCTACCACACGGTCATCGGCCGTACGGTCCGCTTCCCCGAGACCACGGTCGCGGGTGAGCCGATCACCACGTACGCGTCCAACTCCGTCGGCGCCGCCGCCTACCGCCAGCTCGCCAGGGAGGTGCTCGCCCGGTGTCACGCCGAGTGAGTCTGCCGGGAGCCGACGAACTGTTCCGCACCACCGGAGGAACGGCGCTGCAGTCGTCCTCCCCCGCGTCCTCCCGCCGTCAGAACGGCGGCGAGGCGCGGGTGCCCGCTCCCGCCAGTGACCCCGACACGGCCGCTGACGGGGTCGAGGGCGGCCCAGGAGAGCGACGGGCGACGGAGGACGCGGAGCAGTCAGGCCCGGCCGAGCACAGCGGCCGTGAAGCCGCCGCCCGCACCGACGCCGTCGGCGACCGCCGCCCGCCGGGCGGC
>NZ_JBSFMM010000165.1:0-25986 GCF_053599555.1 Streptomyces sp. NPDC000941 | reverse complement strand
GGTGCATTCGCTACTGCAGGGCAGCGCGGGGGTGCACCGAGCCCAATACGGCCGTGTCGGCGACGCAAACCCACCGCATTCCGCGTTATCCAACTGGCGGTTGAACCGCCGGTTCAGCAACGAGGGGTGGACGCAGGTCTGCACAGGGCCTGGAACCTCTCTTCGAGGCCAGCGATGCGCTCGGCCCGTCGACCCATCAGGTAGACCCAGTTGTTCGTGCGCTGCACTTCGTGCACCAGGCTGAAGCCCTGGGTCTCGTTGTACCTCACCAGTCCGGGGAAGTTGCAGCCACGGCGGACCCATGCCTTCCCCTCCCGGGCGGCCCGGTCCACCGCCCACAGTCCCATGACGGTTCCCGGCTTCTTCTCACGGTGCGCGGGGTCGGTGACTGTCGAGAAGAGGTAGTGGGCCGGCTCGTGCAGCTCGTCTTGCGTCCAGCCCCAGGGTGGGGTCTGTTCCTGCACGGTGGTGCACCCGATGATCTGTCCGCCGTCCTCGGCGAGGACCCACACATCGCCGTCGGAGTTCTCTGCCTGCCGTGCGAGGTCGGCAGCGTGCTCGCGCCAGCTTGGATGCCCTCGCTCCTCCAGCCAGGCAGAGCGGGCGAGAATCATGTTCTCTACGGCAGCGATGTCGTCGGCCGTGGCCGGGCGCAATGCGAACACCTTGTCTCCTGGGGTCGGTCGGCGGCAAACCGTCCGGAGCCTGAGTTTGCGGAGGCTCCGTCCACGGGTCACCAGGGAGGCGTGGACGGGGCCGACTGGGTCCCACTCAGTGCTTGCGCGGCTGGATGGGAGCACGCGTAGCCGGATACCGCGACCACCACAAGCCTCGGCAAGCAGGCAGCGAGAGCCCGAAGAAGTCCCCGCATCGCGCACACCATGGCAACCCGTTCTCCGGATCCGTACAGCACTCAGCGGCGCAGCGAGGGCACTTCTTCACGGGGACCTACTCCTCAGGCGCTCAGGTCGAACTCTCCGGCCTTCACGGCGTCCGTAAGCGTTGCCCACGCGTCCGCCGTCATGGTGACGATGGTCTCGGGCCGCTCGCTGTCCCGCAACGCCACCACACCCGGCACGTTCACGGCCACCTGGGGGCAGTTGCCCACCTTCTTGTCACGGCAGGGCGCTGCCCCGACGAACTCGAACTCCGGACGTTCAGCCATGGTGCCCATCCCTTCTCTGCACGCTCCCTGGCCTACCGTGGGACTTGCACGGCGTCGGCCGGTTCACGCGGGCAACCCCCATCGGGCCGTCCGGTCCGGCTGGGCGTGGGTCGGGTGACGACGGCGCAGTGCCTCGTAGTCGCCGGCCCGGCCGTAGTCGCCCTCCTGCTTCGCCTTCTCCCGAAGCGCCTTGTACAGCAGGCACTTCGCACAGGGCCGGGTTTCCCCGGTCATGCCCCGTCCTCCCATTCCGTCTGAATCCGGCGGAGGGCGGTACGGATGGCGGCGCCCGACTCGACCGACTCGTCGTGCCGTCGCCGAGCCCTGGCACTCACAAGGCGCATAGGCCAGGAGATGCGGCCCGACATGTACCACCACGCCGTCAGCCGGGGGCACCGACGCACCATGAACGACTTCATCGCCCCGTCCCCCGTCCCAGATGCTTGTCGATCTCCTTCTTCAACGCCTCCGCCCGCGCGTCCAACTCCGCCGGGGTCGGGCGGTTGGACGAGCCCTGCTGCGCCTCCTGCGGCTTGGGCGAAGGCTTGTCCGCGCTCACCGCGTCGCTCCCAGCGCCCGCTGCCGCTCGTACTCGACGACGTACAACCCCACGGGATCGGTGTCCCATGCGATCGGGAACCACTCACCGACCGGGCTACGAGGGAGGCAGCGTGTCGGCGGGGCTGCGGAGCAGCCAGAAGCAGATACGCGGGTCAGGGCGGGTACGGGCACGACGGCGTGGGGCGGGGCGGGCGTTGCGGCGTCGGCTGCTCGATGGCGCCCGGGAGCGGGCAACAGCAGTTGCAGCAGCCATTCGAGGAACGCTCGGATATGTTTGCTCACGTCATCAACCTCCATGGGGTTGGTGGCCGCGCCCCCGGACGTTCGCAGCGTCGCGGGGGTCCTTGGCGTCGGGCGCTGCCTAGTCAACGGCCCAGCACCGCCCGACGGACAGGCCAAAAGAGCCTGTCTCCCCTCGCATGACCCCGGTGATTTTTACCTTCTCCCGTGTCCGGCCGATCGCACACCGTTACCGTGAGGGCATGGCACAGCGGAACCGTAAGCTCGCGGCGCGGATCGCCGCCCTCGGCTTCTCTCAGGCAGAGTTAGCACGTCAGCTCAATGCTGAGATCGAACTCCTGACAGGCAAGCCAGGCAACGTGACCGATGCCGACATCCGGCGATGGCTGCGCGGCGAGACCAAGTGGCCGCAGGACCGCATCAGGCTGTGCCTGGAGAAGGTTGTTGGTGCCAGCGCCGAAGACCTGGGGTTCGTGCCTCGCAAGAAGCGCATCGCACCACCGGAGGAAGACCCCGTGCACCGACGTGCGCTCCTCACCGCCACCGGCGGTGCAGCCCTGGCCGTTGCCGCTCCGTACGCAGCCGCTCATGGGCGCCTTGGCGTCAACGACGTCCGACGATTCCATCAGGAGTATGTGGCCATCGTCCGACAGGACCGAGCCGTAGGAGGATCACGGAAGGTGGAGAAGCTCGCAGTAGAACTGGCTTCCCGGATTCAGTCCACCCTTGCCGTGTCATCATCCTCAATTCGCGTACGAGAAATGCTTCATCAACTCGCCGCCGACGTCTTCGGCTCTGCGGCTTTCGCGGCCATCGACGCAAAATCTCCGCGGCGGGCACGCACCCATCTCCACGAGGCTCTGATCTTCGCCGGCTTGTCGCGCGACAGCGAGACGATGTACCAGGTCTGGAACCATCTGACCCTTACCTCCCGGCAGCACGAGAACTACGCCGAAGCCGTCGCCGGATCGGAGGTGATGAAGCGCTCCTCCATCGCCCGGAGGGACCCGCTGTATGCCTCTCTCGGGCACATCCGGAACGCCAGCGCACTCGCGCGCCTCGGGCATCATTCAGAAGCCCTGCGAGCCCTCAGCGACGCGGAGCGCGCCTTCGCCCGTAGCGCCGACGAGCAACGGCCAGAGTGGATCAAATTCTTCGATGCCAGCGAGATGGACGCTCTGTCCTCGTTCATCTGGTCCGCACTGGGCGATCACGGACGGGCGGAGTGCTGCCTGCATCGCACGCTCGCCGCCATCCCCAAGGGTATGGCTCGCAATAGGGCCTTGTATACAGCTCATCTGGCGCTGGCCCAGGCCAGACAAGGAGACCTGGAGCCAGCCTGTGCGACAGGCAGACAGGCTCATGCATTGCTGCCGCCTTCTTCCGGATCGAGGAGAACCGCTCACACTCTGGCCTCGACACGAAAGGTGATCGCAGCCTCCGGTTCAAATAATCCCGAAGTCGTCGAGTGGATCGAGGAGTCCAGACAATGGATCTGAAACGCTACTCACATGCTGATGCACAGGACATCAGGTCCCTGCTGCTTGACATCCACGACGAGGCATACTCGGACGATCCGGACCCATTTCACTCGCGTGAACGTTTCTCGTACTTCGTGGACCTGTGGTCCTCACGTGAGAACTGGCAGTGTGTATTGGGCTGGGAAGAGGACGGCCCTGTCGGGTATGCATACGGCGCCATGTTCAAGCCTGACGGGTGGTGGAAGGGACACCAACGGCCGGCCATTACCGGGGGGTCAGTCTTCGCACTGTCGGAATTGAAGGTAGTTCCCCAATGGCGCGGGACTGGCCGGGCAAAGCAGATTCATGACGCACTGCTCGAATCGATCGAAGCCGATGTCGTGACTCTCCTGGTTGACTCCGATCACCACAAAGTCCAGGCCATGTATGAGAGTTGGGGATACAACAAGGCGGGCGAAGCGAAGCCGTCAGACGACTCGCCGCTATTCGCCGTCATGGCCAAAGAGCCGAAGCGCGGCTGAACACCTGGAAGTCCGGGCGATCGGGGCGGCACCGAGACGCCACTATCGATCGCTCCAGAACTACCCGTCTGGAACATCGGGAAGGGGCGGGGTGGGGGAAGCTGTGCTGACATGCGGCTCCGCCCGCGCGGCGCCGGGGGCGCCACGCGGTGCCGGATTGGGCGCGGCGCCGCGTGCGGCGCAGTGCCTGGACGGCGAGGCGGAATCGGAGCCGGAGTCGGAGTCGCCGTCCAGGCGGAGGGGCGCGTTCAGCCCGTCGTGCAGGTCGCGCCGTTGAGGGTGAAGGCGCTGGGGGCCGTGTTGGTGCCGGACCAGTTGCCGTTGAAGCCGAACGACACCGAGCCGCCGGCGCCGATCGTGGCATTGTAGCCCGCGTCGGCCGCCGTGACCTGGGAGCCGGTCTGGGTCACGGTGGCGTTCCAGGCGGAGGTCACCTGCTGGCCGGAGGCGTAGGTCCAGGCCGCCTTCCAGCCGTTGACGGCACTGGACCCGGTGTTCTTGACGGTGACGTTCGCCGTGAAGCCGGTGTTCCACTGGTTGGTGACGGAGTAGGTCACCGCGCAGCCCGTGGTGGGCGTCGGGTCCTGACCGCCGTCGCCGGTCCAGCCAAGGGCTTCGGCGATGCCGTAGTACGCCGGTTTGGGCTGGTAGTTCTCGTCGTACGGGGTGGCGGCGCCCTGGCCGTCGAAGACGTCGGGGATCCAGGAGTCGGAGTCGGTGAACCCCCAGACCGTCACCCCCTTGCAGCGGCTGACGGCGACGCATGCGCTGGTGACGGCCTTGTAGTCGGCCTTCTGCTGGGCGAGTTTCGCGTCGCTGACCGGCAGCTGCATCCGGATGTCCAGCTCGGTGACGGCGACGTCCACGCCGAGGTCGGCGAAGCGCTGCAGGTTGGCCTGCATCGTGGACGGCACCTGGCCGAGGATGAGATGGCCCTGGAAGCCAACGCCGTCGATCGGGACGCCGTCCGCCTTGAGCGACTTGACCAGGTTGTACATGGCGTCGCTCTTCGCGCCCGTACCGTCGGTGTTGTAGTCGTTGAGGTACAGCTTGGCGTCCGGGTCCGCGGCGCGGGCGGCGCGCAGCGCGTCGGCGATATAGCTCTGGCCGAGCTTCGTGTACCACATGGACTGCCGGAAGGTGCCGTCCTCGTTGAACGGCTCGTTGACCACGTCCCAGTGCGAGATCTTGCCCTTGTAGCGGCCGACCTCGGTGGTGATGTGGTCGGTCATGAGGGTGCGCAGCTGGTCGGCGGTCCAGCTGCCGGAGGTCAGCCAGCCCGGCAGCTGGCTGTGCCAGACCAGGGTGTGGCCGCGCACCTGCATGTCGTGCGACTGGGCGAAGTTGACCACGGCGTCCGCGCCGGACCAGTTGTACGTACCGCGGCTGGGCTCGACGGACTCCCACTTCATCTCGTTGCCGGGAGTGATCGAGTCGAACTGGCCGCCGGCGATGGTGGCGTAGGTTCCGTTGAGCTTGGACGCGGTGACGGCGGTGCCGTAGTACTTGCCCTTGGCCTGGGCCAGGTCGCGCAGCACCGGGTCGGCCGCGCTGCTGGGGGTGGCCAGGCCGAGCAGCAGCGCTCCGGCGGCGGCGATGCCGAGGGCGGCTCTGCGGATGTGATGTCTCATCGCGTACGCCCCCTAAGATCCGGCCAGGCCGTCGCGGAACGCGGTGTAGGCGGGCTTGGGCTGGTAGTTGTCGTCGTACAGGTTGGCCGCGCCCTGGCCGGGGAAGGTGCCGGGGACCCAGGAGTCCCGGTCGCCGAAGCCCCATACGGTGATGCCGGCGCAGCGGGAGATGGCCAGGCAGGTCTGGGCCACGGTCTTGTAGTTGGCCGCCTGCTGCTGGAGCTTGGTGGAGTCGGCCGGGGTGGCCATGCGGATGTCGAGTTCGGAGACGACGATCTCGAGGCCGAGGTCGGCGAAGCGCTGCAGGTTGGCCTTCATGGTGGAGGACACCTGGTTGACGATGAGGTGGCTCTGGAAGCCGACGCCGTCGATGGGCACGCCCTGGCTCTTGAGCCGCTGCACCAGGTTGTACAGGCCGTTGCTCTTCGCGCCCGTGCCCTCGGTGTTGTAGTCGTTGATGAAGAGCTTGGCGTTCGGGTCGGCGGCGCGGGCGGCGCGGAAGGCGTCGGCGATGTACGACTCGCCGAGCTGCTGCTGGAACTTGGACTGGCGCAGCGTCCCGTCCTCGTTGAACGCCTCGTTGACCACGTCCCAGCGCTGGACCTTGCCGTTGTAGCGGCTGACCTGGGTGGTGACGTGGTCGGTCATGATGGTGCGCAGCTCGGCGTTGGAGAACGAGCCGTTGGCCAGCCAGTTCGGCATCTGGCTGTGCCAGACCAGGGTGTGGCCGTAGACCTTCTGGTTGTTGCTCTGCGCGAAGGAGACCAGCCGGTCGGCGGCGGCCCAGTTGAACTGGCCGCGGTTGGGCTCGACCGAGCCCCACTTCATGGCGTTCTCGGCGGTGACGCTGGAGAACTCGCTCTTGGCGATGTTGGCGTACGTGGCGTCGCCGAGCCGGCCGTCGTTGATCGCCGTACCGACGAAGCGGCCGGTGCGGTCGGCGACCTCGCGGAGGGTGGGGTTGGCATTTACGTGGGTCTCGCTGCCGGTTGCTCCCCCCGCCCCGTGATCCGCCGCCTGACCAGGGGCGGCGAGGCCGAAGGCCAAGGTCGCCACGGCGGCCGAGGCCACCAGTGCGCCGCTGCGTAAGCTCATGAGCTTCACGGACGTCCCTCTCTTCTCTTCACGTCTGATCCGGTTTTCCGGAAGACTTCTGCAAGGTTCCGAGGGTGCGCCCGGAAAGCTAGAGGCGGGAGTGACTCTCGTCAACGGAGGAGGCGGAAATGGCTACGGAGAGCACGGGTTCCGAAGGTGGCGCCCGGCCCAAGGTGACGATCACGGCCATCGCACACGAGGCCGGGGTGTCGGTGCCCACGGTCTCGCGGGTGGTCAACGGGCGTTCCGATGTCTCGCCCGAGACCCGGGCCCGGGTGGAGAATCTGCTGCGGCTCCACGGCTACCGCCGCCGCCAGACCGCCCCGGGCGACCGGGCCGCCCTGGTGGACCTGGTCTTCAACGATCTGGACAGCCCCTGGGCGGTGGAGATCATCCGCGGGGTGGAGGAGGTCGCGCACGAGGACGGCGTGGGCACGGTGGTCTCCGCCATCCACGGCCGGGCGGGGGCGGCGCGGCAGTGGATGAAGAACCTGCGGGCGCGCGCCTCGGACGGGGTGATCCTGGTGACCTCCGTGCTCGAACCGGTGCTGCACGAGGAGTTGCGGCGGCTGAACGTGCCGATCGTGGTGGTCGACCCGGCCGGCTCCCCCGCCCTGGACGCGCCCACCATCGGGGCGACCAACTGGGCGGGCGGCATGGCCGCGACCGAGCATCTGCTGGGCCTTGGCCACCGCCGGATCGGCTTTATCGCGGGCCCGCCGCGGCTGCTGTGCAGCCGGGCCCGGCTGGACGGCCACCGGGCCGCCCTGGAGGCGGCCGGGGTGCCGTACGACCAGGCACTGGTGGCGCAGGGCGACTTCTACCACGAGTCCGGTTTCGTCGGCTGCGATCAGCTGATGGACGCGGCGACCCCGCCCACCGCCGTGTTCGCCTCCAGCGACCAGATGGCCCTTGGCGCGATCGAGGCCCTGCGCCGCCGGGGCCTGCGGGTGCCGGAGGACGTGAGCGTGGTGGGCTTCGACGATCTTCCGGAAGTCCGCTGGTCGGCCCCGCCGCTGACCACGGTGCGCCAGCCGCTCGCGGAGATGGGCAAGCTGGCGGCCCGTACGGTACTGCGCCAGGCGCGCGGCGAGGAGATCGAGTCGCCCCGGGTGGAGCTCGCGACGGCGCTGGTCGTCCGGGCCAGCACGGCCCCGCCGAGCACGGCCTGAGCCCCGCTGGGCACGGCCCCAGCACGGGCTGACACGGCCTGAGCCCCGCTGGGCACGGCCCCAGCACGGGCTGACACGGCCTGAGCCCCACCGAGCACGGCCCAGCACGGCCCGAGCACGGCCTGAGCCCAGCCCGACCACGGCCTGAGCCCGGGCCGTTCGTACGTTTCAACAGGCCTGTTTGTGCGATCTATTGACAGGCCGTCAGTGCGCTCATACCGTCCACGCAATCACTTCCGAGAATTATCGGGCTACTTCCGGAAGGCAATGCGACGATGACGATGCGTACCCCCAGGTCACGGGCGATCCTCCGTACGTCCACCCTGGCTGCCGCTCTGCTCTTGGCCACCACCACCCTCACCGCCTGCGGCAGCTCAGGCCCCGGCGGCTCGGACGACGACTCCATCAGCGTCTGGGTCTACCAGGACGCCTCGACCAAGGTGCAGCGCGCGGTCGTCGAGCGCTTCAACAAGACCTCGGATGTGAAGGCGAAGCTCACCGAGGTGCCCGGCGAGGGCTACTCGGACAAGATGCGCACTTCCATGGGCACCCCCAACGCCCCGGATGTCTTCTTCAACTGGGGCGGGGGCAGCATCAGCGACTTCGCCAAGGAGGACATGCTGATCGACCTGGGCCCGACGCTGAAGAAGGACCCGGACCTGCAGAAGGCGTTCATCCCCTCGATCCTCAAGGCCGGGGCGGTGAACGGCACGTTCTACGGCATCCCCATGCGCGGTATGCAGCCGGTGATCCTCTTCTACAACAAGAAGGTGTTCCAGGACGCGGGGGCCCAGCCGCCCAAGTCCTGGGACGATCTGCTGGGCCTCATCGACACCTTCAAGAAGAAGGACGTCACCCCCTTCGCGCTCGCGGGCACCGACCCGTGGACCGAGCTGATGTGGGTGGAGTACCTGGTGGACCGCTACGGCGGGGCCGATGTCTTCAAGCGGATCCAGAACGGGGACTCCTCGGGGTGGAGCGACCCGAGCGTGCTGAAGACCGCCGAGACGATCAAGGATCTGGTCGACCGGGGCACCTTCGGCAAGAACTACAAGTCGGTCAACTACACCGCCGACGGGGCCTCCACGCTCTTCGCCAAGGGCAAGGCCGCGATGCATCTGATGGGCTCCTGGGAGTACGCCAACCAGAAGGCGAACCAGCCGGACTTCGCCAAGTCGGGGCTCGGCTGGACCACCTTCCCGGCCGCCCCGGGCGGCAAGGGCGACCCCAAGAACGTGGTGGGCAACCCGACCAACTACTGGTCGATCAACTCCAAGGCCAAGGGGAAGAAGAGGGACGCGGCGATCGAGTTCGTGAAGTTCGCCGCCAAGCAGGACTACTCCAAGGACCTGATCGCCAACGGCGATGTGCCCGCCACCTCCGACGCCGCCTCGCTGCTGAGCGAGCACGAGAACCCGGCCTACGCGCAGTTCCAGTACGACATGGTCCGTGAGGCCCCGAGCTTCACCCTCTCCTGGGACCAGGCGCTGTCGGCCAAGAACACCCCGGCGATGCACACCAACATCCAGAAGCTGTTCAACGGGCAGCTGAGCCCGAGCGAGTTCGTCACGGCGATGCAGAAGGACATCAAGTAATGGCGAGCGCCGACCTCAAGGGCGCGCCCGGCGAGGGCGCGCCCCGCCGCGGCTCGGGTCGTAGGGCCGTGGGGCGCGATGCCGTGGGCCGTCCCAGCGCCGCCTGGGCGCTCCCCGGGGTGCTGTTCTTCGTGTGCTTCGCCGTCGCCCCCATGCTGCTGGTCGGCTATCTGGCCTTCACCGACTGGGACGGTATCGGCACCCCCCAGTGGATCGGCACCGACAACTGGTCCCGGCTGTGGCACGACCCGGACATGCACCAGGCGGTCTGGCTCAGCCTGCTGCTGACCGTACTGACCTGGCTCGTACAGACCCCGATCGCGCTGCTGCTGGGGGTGTGGGCGGCCGGGCGGCAGCGCAACCGCGCCGTGCTGTCGGCGATCTTCTTCCTGCCGCTGCTGGCGTCCTCCGTCGCCCTCGCCCTGGTGTGGAAGCAGCTGCTGGACCCCAACTTCGGCCTCATCGCGGAGATCGGGCCCGCCCTCGGCTTCGAGGACGGCGATCTGCTCGGCGACCCCCAGGGCGCCCTCGGCGCGATCCTCTTCGTCACCGCCTGGCAGTTCATCCCCCTCCACACGCTGATCTACCAGGGCGGCGCCCGGGCCATCCCGCGCTCGCTCTACGACGCGGCGGCGATCGACGGGGCCGGCACCATCCGCCAGTTCTTCTCGATCACGCTGCCCCAACTGCGCAACACCGTGGTCACCTCATCGGTGATCATGATCGTGGGCGCGCTGACGTTCTTCGACACCGTCCTGATCCTCACCAAGGGCGGCCCGGGCACGGACACCAGCATCGTGCCGTACCTGATGTACAAGAACGGCTTCCAGGCCTTCGACCTCGGCTACGCAAGCGCGGTCGCGGCCCTCCTCGTGGTCGTCGCCACCACCGTCTCGCTGCTGCTGGTGCGGCTGACCGGCTTCAGCGCGATGCGCAGCACCCGGGAGGGGATGTGACCGACGTGCTGCACCAGCGCCCCGAGGCGGACCATACGACCGGCAAGGCGACCCCGCCCGCGAAGCCGCGCCGCGCGCTCCTGCCCCGTCTGCTGAAGGGGAGCGGCCCGCGAAGGCCCAACTACCCCGCCGGGCTCGCGTCCCTCCTCTGGCTGGTCATCGTCGGCGCCCCGCTGTACGTGCTGGTGGCCACGACCTTCCGGACCCGCGACGGCTATATCGACGACGGCCCGCTCGCGCTGCCCACCCACCCCACGCTCGCCAACTACGACCGGGTGCTCAGCAGCCACTTCTTCTCCTATCTGGGCAACACCCTGGTCGTCACCGCCGTCTGCGCCGCCATCGTCATCGTGCTGTCGGTGACCGTCGGCTATGCGGTGGTGCGCGCCCGCAGCCGGATGTCCCGGCGCGTCTTCCAGATCTTTCTGCTCGGGCTCGCGATCCCGTCCCAGGCGGTGATCATCCCGATCTATCTGGTGATCACCAAGCTCCAGCTGTACGACACCCTGCTGGCGGTCATCCTGCCGACGGCCGCCTTCTCCCTCCCCGTCAGCGTGCTGATCCTGGCGGGGACCATGCGCGATATCGACGAGGAGCTGTACGAGTCGATGGCGCTGGACGGCGCCGGGCCGACCCGGGTGCTGCTGCGGCTGGTGGTGCCGATGTCGCGGGCGGGGATCTCCACGGTCGGGGTGTACTCGGCGCTGCATGCCTGGAACGGCTTTATGTTCCCGCTGATCCTCACCCAGTCCAGGAGCAACCGGGTGCTGACCCTGGGCCTGTACGACTACGTCGGCGAGTTCCGGGTGGACACCCCGGCGCTGCTCACCGCGGTCGTGCTGTCCATCGTCCCGATCTTCGTCGTCTATCTCTTCGCCCGCCGTCAGCTGATCAACGGCCTGATGGGCGTGGGCGGCAAGTGAGCAGCCCCGAGACACCACGCACCCCGGAGACACCGAGCGGCCCTCCGAACAGCCCTGAGCCAAGGAGCTTCATGCCTCACGCCTGGCAGAACACCTCCCTCCCCGCCGAAGACCGCGCCGCGGACCTGCTCTCCCGGATGACCCTGGAGGAGAAGCTCGCCCAGCTCGCCGGCGTCTGGCCGGGCTCCGAGTCCACGGAGGGCGAGGACGTCGCCCCGCTCCAGCACCAGGTCAACGAGGAGGTGGACCTCGACGCCCTGCTCCCCCACGGACTCGGCCAGCTGACCCGCCCCTTCGGCACCGCCCCCGTCGATCCGGGCGAGGGCGCCGCCGCCCTCGCCCGCACCCAGGCGCGGGTCGCCGCCGGCAACCGCTTCGGGATCCCGGCCGTCGCCCACGAGGAGTGCCTGACCGGGTTCTTCGCCTGGGGCGCGACCGTTTTCCCCACGCCACTGGCCTGGGGCGCCACCTTCGACCCGGCGCTGGTGGGCCGGGCCGCGGAGCTGATCGGCGCCTCGATGCGGGCGGTGGGCATCCACCAGGGCCTGTCGCCGGTCCTCGACGTGGTGCGCGACCCGCGCTGGGGCCGTACGGAGGAATCCATCGGCGAGGACCCGTATCTGGTCGGGACCATCGGCACCGCGTACGTACGCGGCCTCCAGTCGGCCGGGATCATCGCCACCCTCAAGCACTTCGCGGGCTACTCCGCCTCGCGCGGCGCCCGCAACCACGCCCCGGTCTCCATCGGCCCGCGCGAGCTCGCGGACGTCATCCTGCCGCCGTTCGAGATGGCCCTGCGGGACGGCGGGGCGCGCTCGGTCATGCACTCCTACAACGACCTCGACGGCGTCCCGTCGGCCGCGAACCGCTACCTGCTGACGGAACTGCTGCGCGAGCGCTGGGGCTTCACCGGCACCATCGTCTCCGACTACTTCGGCCTCTCCTTCCTGGAGCTGCACCACCGCGTCGCCGACACCCCGGCGCGCGCCGCGGCGCTCGCGCTGGAGGCGGGCGTGGACGTGGAGCTGCCCGCCGTACGCTGCTTCGCCACACCGCTGCGGGACGCCGTACGGGCCGGGGACGTCCCCGAGGCGCTGGTGGACGCGGCGGCGCTGCGGGTGCTGCGGCAGAAGTGCGAGCTGGGGCTGCTCGACCCGGACTGGTCGGCCACGCCGCCCGCGCTCCCCCAGGTCGTGGACCTGGACCCGCCGGTGATGCGGGAGGTGGCCAGGCGGCTGGCCGAGGAGTCGGTGGTGCTGCTCGCCAACGACCGCGAGGCGCTGCCGCTCGCCCCCGGGACCCGGATCGCGGTCGTCGGCCCGCTCGCCGACGACCCCGCGGCGATGCTCGGCTGCTACACCTTCCCCCGGCACGTCGGCGTCGAGCACCCGGACCTGCCGCTCGGCATCGATGTGCCGACGGTGCTCGCCGCGCTGCGCACCGAACTCCCCGACGCTCGCATCACCCACGCCGAGGGCTGCGCCCCGCCCGGCCCGGCCGCGGCCCCGCCCGGCGCCACCGCCACCTCGGCCGCCGTCGCCGCCGAGAGCCGTCTCGCGCGCGCCTCCCGCGTCGCCGCGGACGCCGATGTGTGCGTCGCCGTGCTCGGCGACCGCTCCGGCCTCTTCGGCCGGGGCACCTCGGGCGAGGGCTGCGACGCCCCCGACCTCGAACTCCCCGGCGAACAGGGCGCCCTGCTCGACACCCTGCTGGCCACCGGCACGCCCGTCGTACTGGTCCTGCTCACCGGCCGCCCGTACGCGCTCGGCCGCTGGTCGGGGCTGCTCGCCGCCGCCGTTCAGACCTTCTTCCCCGGCGAGGAGGGCGGCCCGGCCGTCGCCGCGGTCCTCTCCGGCCGGGTCAACCCCTCGGGCCGGCTGCCCGTCAGCGTCCCGTACACGACCGGCGGCCAGCCCTGGACGTACCTTCAGCCGCCGCTGGGCCTACGGGGCGAGGCCAGCAACGTCGACCCGACCCCGCTGCACGCCTTCGGCCACGGCCTGTCGTACACCTCCTTCAGCTGGGAGCGCCCGGAGGCGGACGCGGCCACCCTGGCCACCGACGGCGAGACCACGCTGCGGCTGACCGTCCGCAACACGGGTGAGCGCCCGGGCACCGAGGTGGTCCAGCTCTATCTGCACCAGCCCGTGGCCCGCACCGTACGCCCGGTCACCCGGCTCATCGGCTACACCCGCGTCCCGCTCGCCCCCGGCGAGAGCGCCGAGGTCCACTTCACCTTCCACGCCGACCTGGCCTCCTACCCGGGCGCCCCCGACGGGAGCCGGATCGTCGCGCCCGGGCCCCTGGAGCTGCGCCTGGCAGCCTCCAGCGCGGACGCCGACGTACGGCATACGGTGCCGCTGACGCTGACCGGGCCGGAGCGGACGGTGGACCACCGGCGGCGGCTGGTGTGCGAGGCGGAGGTCAAGTAGCGGCAGGGGCTCGGATCAGCGCAGCTTGCCGAAGAACTCCCGGACGTCGTCGATGAGCAGGTCGGGGGCCTCCATCGCGGCGAAGTGGCCGCCACGCTCGAATTCGGACCAGTGCACGATGGTGTGCTCGAGTTCGAGGGTGCTCCGGATCGACACATCCATGGGGAACACCGCGACCCCGGTCGGCACCGTGGAACGCTCACTCGCGCCCCAGGCTCCGGCGTGCGCGGTCTCGTAGTAGCAGTTGGCCGAGGACCCGGCGGTGCCGGTCAGCCAGTACAGCATCACATTGGTGAGCAACAGGTCCCGGTCCACCGCGTCCTCGGGCAGTTCGGCTGCCGGATCGGTCCACTCCTTGAACTTCTCCACGATCCAGGCCAGCTGTCCGACCGGGGAGTCGTGCAGCCCGTAGGCGAGGGTCTGCGGCCGGGAGATCTGGATCATCGCGTAGCCGGACTGCTCGGTCTTCATGTACTGCAGGTTCTTCAGCCGCGTCTGCTCGGCCTCGGCCAGCTCCCCCACCTTGTCCGGGTCGACCTCGGTGATCCCGGAGAGCCCGTTCGCGTGCACGCCGACGACCTTGTCGGGGTTCAGCCGGCCGAGCCCCGGGGAGATGACCGCGCCGGTGTCGCCGCCCTGCGCGCCGTAGCGGTCGTAGCCGAGCCGGTTCATGAGCTCGGCGAACGCCCTGGTCACCCGGGTGGTGTCCCAACCGGCCTCGCCGGTCGGCCCGGAGAACCCGCTGCCGGGGATCGACGGGATCACCAGGTGGAACGCGTCAGCCGGGTCGCCGCCGTACGCCCTGGGGTCGGTCAGCGGGCCGATGACGCTCAGGAACTCCACGATCGAGCCGGGCCAGCCGTGGATCAGGATCAGTGGCAGGGCGTCCGGCTCGGGCGAGCGGACATGCATGAAGTGGATGTTCTGCCCGTCGATCTCGGTGGTGAACTGGGGGTACTTGTTCAGCTCCCGCTCGTACGCGCGCCAGTCGTAGCCATCGCGCCAGTACTCGGCCAGACCCTTGAGGTAGCTCACCGGCACCCCGCGGCTCCAGCCGACGTCGGGCAGGTCCTTGCTCCACCGGGTCCTGGCCAGCCGGTCCCGCAGATCGTCCAGGTCGGCCTGGGGAATGTCGATGGTGAAGGGCCTGATCTCGCTGTTGTTCTCCATGCCGACAACTCTAGGAGCCGGTTAGGTCAGCTTCGGTCCTAGGCGTTTGGCAGACTTCGAGCCATGTGGGAAACCTCAGCACGACTGCTGCGACTGCTCTCGCTCCTCCAGACCCGGCGCGACTGGTCCGGAGCCGAACTGGCCGAGCGGCTGGAGATCACTCCGCGCACCGTGCGCCGCGATATCGACCGGCTGCGCGGCCTCGGCTACCCCGTACTGGCCACCGCGGGCACCGCCGGCTACCGGCTGGCCGCCGGTGCGGACCTGCCGCCGCTGCTGCTCGACGACGACGAGGCCGTCGCGGTCGCGATGGGCCTGCGTACGGCCGCCGGGGGTTCGATCACCGGTATCGAGGAGACCTCCGTACGGGCCCTGGCCAAGCTCGAACAGGTCCTGCCGTCCCGGCTGCGCCACCGGATCAACGCCCTGCAGTCGGTGACGGTGCCGATGGCCAACACCGGCCCCACCGCCGACCCGGACACCCTCACCGCCATCGCCGCCGCCTGCCGCGACTCGCTGCGGCTGCGCTTCGACTACCGCGCCCACGACGGAACCAGCGGCATCCGCACCACCGAGCCGCACCGGCTGGTGCACACGGGCCGCCGCTGGTACCTCATCGGCTGGGACGTCGACCGCCAGGACTGGCGCACCTACCGGGTGGACCGCCTCGACCCCCGTACGCCCACCGGCCCCCGGTTCACCCCGCGCACCCCGCCGGACCCCGATCTCAGCGGCTACACCTCACGGGCGATCTCCACCTCGGCCTACCGCTACCAGGCCCGGTTCACCCTGCACGTCGGCGCCGAGACCGCGGCGGAGCGCATCGCCCCGACCACGGGGGCGCTGGAGCCGATCGACGAGCACAGCTGCACCCTGCGGACCGGGTCCAACTCGCTGGACGAGTTGGCCATCTACGTGACGACCATGGGATTCGCCTTTACGGTGCACGAACCCCCGGAGCTCGTCGAACACGTCAGAACGCTGGCAGCCCGGCTGGCGGCCGCGACGGATTAGTACGGACGACACGAGCCCTACGGACTACACGGTCTATACGGAGGGACCATCTCCGTCCTCGACCAGCGCCCAGGCGTGGGCGAACAGCTCGGGCAGGGTGCGGGTGGGCAGCGGAAGCGGGTTCTCCAGCCGCCCGTTGTAGGAGCGGTCCACCCCGATCAGGTCCGCCTTCCACGCCTCCATGGGCTGGTAGGGCTTCTTGGCGTGGATCCACTCGCCCGGCAGGAAGATCTGGCGGCCCGCCCGGGGGCGCTTGTCCTCCACGACCAGGCCGCGCTCGACCAGCACGGCGGCGGCCTTCTGGTGCCGGACGGGCTTCCACCCGTTCCAGGTGCGGACGTTGCGGTCGGTCGGCGCGGGCAGGGCCAGCAGCTGGAGGTACAGCGCCGCCGCGTCCTCGTCGATGCCGAGCCCGCCCGCGACCAGCGCGACCACATCGGGCGCGGAGGCCGCCGGGTTCGCCTCGTACGCACCGGGCGGCAGCGCGGCGCTCTCGATCCGCTCCATGATGCGCGCGCAGGCCGGGCCGCGCAGCCACTCGACGAACCCCAGCTCACGGTCGTAGCGGGAGTCGGCCCTCGCCCTCAACAGCGCCCGGGAGCGCTCGTCGTCGCCGTAGAACGCCGGGCGGAAGTACAGGCGGGTCCGGGACAGATACCCCCTGCGGTCCACTGTGCCGTCCATGACCACGGTGAGCCCGTCGTCGATGGTCGCGACCTCCAGCCGGTCCGGTCCGGCATACGGCTGGTACCCGAATCGCTCGTGCAGCTCGGCGACCGAGGCCCCCACTTTGCGGTCGAGCATGCCCGCGTCCAGCAGCAGCCCCGGATGGTTCAGCCGCTCCTGAACCACCCGCACCAGGCCGGGCGCCCCCTCGCGGACGAGGTCACCGGCGGGAAGCTCGGCGTAGACCCAGAACAGGTTGGGGACGACGGAGAGCAGGCTGTCCTCGAACCTCGCGACATCCCACCGGGCGTTGGCATCGCTGACCATCGGGCCGTGGTCGGTGTTCTTGATCCAGGTGTCGACGGGGGCGCTGAGCCCGGGCTCGGCGGTGGGGTTGGTGAACGCCGCGCAGAAGTCGGCCGCTGACAGGCGCAGCATCTGGAGCTCGACGACCGCGTTATGCGTACGCTCCGGCACCACCGTCCGCCGGCCGTACCGCTCCCGCCACGCCTCCGCGATCCGCTCCGCCACCCCGCGCATCCCCTGCGGCTCCCACAGCTCGACAGGGTCCTCGGGCAGTACATCCGCCAGCAGCTCAAGGCGGTCCAGCGAGGACAGCCGGGCGTTTTCGGAGGCGCCGTCCTCGGCCTCGGCCACCTTGAGCCGCAGAATCTCCCGCTCCTCGTTCTCGAGGAACGGAGTACGGCCCCTGACGTGCATCCCCGCCAGCACGAGGGACGCCGCCGCCCGGCCCATTCCCGTGCCCTCCCTCAGCGCGGCCACCGCCTGGTGGTCCCACGGCACCGGCCCGCGCTCCCGGACGAGGCCCACCAGCCGGCGCAACTGCTCGGCACTGCCCCATCCCCCGCGCGGGGCATCGGTCACCTCCTCGATGACCCCCAGGCCCGGCGCATCCGCGTCGCCCGTACGCAGTTCGACGAATTTACGGAGCCTGTCACGGTTCCAGCCGACCGCGACGACCGCCCCTCGCTCGTCCCGGACCGCTGTCGGGTCGCCCTCGGCGATCCGCACCAGACCGGTGCGAATCCGGCCCTCCGGATCGCAGAACGGGCCGTCCGCCCAGATCTCCAGCAGCGCGAGCAGCCGCTGACGGCGCTCCTCGCGGGTGGACGGCGCGGCGGCGCGCAGCGCCACGGTGCCGATGCGCCCGATGAACCGCGCCCAGGATCCCTCCCCGGCCCTTCCCAGGCCGCCGTCCGGGGTGGCCGGATCCCATGTGCCCGCCATATAGCGGCCGGTCCGCTCGATACCGGCCAGCGCGCCCTTGTCCGTCCAATACCCCGAACCGTCGACGAGCCCGTCCAACGCGGCCCCGACGTGGTAGTCGTCCAGGGAGGCCACCTCGGCGCGATCCGTCACCAGCCCGCCTGCTGTCGTCTCCATGAGGAAATCTTGACGCATGGGTCCGACAACGGGATGGGCGAGGCGGCTCAAAGAGCGAAGAGGCGGGCGGCGTTGTCGTGGCAGACCGCGCGCAGCCAGTCGGCGCCGAGGTCGAGGTCCCGCAGCACGCGCAGGGCGTCCACGTACGGATACGGGATGTTCGGGAAGTCGGTGCCCAGCAGGACCTTCTCCCCCAGGGCGGCGAGCCGGGGCAGCTCGGCGCGCGGGAAGGGCATATCGGCCTCGACAAAGGGCGTGAAGGACATGGTCGTGTCGAGCATGACGTGCTCGTACCGCTCGGCCAGGTCGAGGAACTCCCCGTACTCCGGCCCGCCCAGATGCGCGACCACCAGCCGCAGCGCGGGATGGCGGGCGAGGACGGCACCCATCGGTCCTGGCCCGGTGTACCGGCCGGGGATGGGCCCGGAGCCGCAGTGGGTGACCACGGGTATACCGCGCTCGGCGAGCAGCGCCCACACCTCGTCCAGCAGCGGGTCCCCGGGGTCGAAGCCCCCGACCTGCAGATGGCACTTGAAGACGCGCGCGCCCTGGTCGAGCGCGCGGCGCACATCGTCGAGGGCGCAGGGCTCGGCGTAGAAGGTCGCGGTGTGCAGACAGTCCGGCGTACGGGCGGCGAAGTCGGCGGCCCAGTCGTTGAGCCAGCGGGCCATGGCAGGCTTGTGCGGGTAGAGCATCGCGGTGAAGGCGCGCACCCCGAAGTCGCGCAGCACATCGAGGCGTTCCTGCTCCTCCTGCCGGTACGCGATCGGCCAGACCTTCCCCACGAGGGGGCCCGCCGCGTCGAAGTACGCCCAGACCTTGTCCAGGACGCGCTGCGGCATGAAGTGGGTGTGGACGTCGATGAGGTGGTCAAGCCCCGCCTCGGCGCGGAAGGCGGCGACGTCGGCACGCTCGGCGGTGGTCTGCTCGGCAGTGGTCTGCTCGGCGGTCATCGGAAGCGGGTCGGCCATGAACGGCAGCGTAATCGGCGACGCGCCGACCGCTCCCGGCGCCACCCTCCCGCTCCCCGTTCCCGCTCACGCAGCTCAGCCATGACCGATTCGTTCAAGCCCAGATCGGCAGCGGCACGTACCGTCGGGTCCATGGAGCACATCACCCCAAAATCGCGCCACCTCAGCACACATATCGACCGCCCCGCCAAGGCCGTCTACGACTACGCGTCGACCCCCTCCAACCTCCCCCGGTGGGCGCACGGTCTGGGGAAGTCCATCGCCGAGATCGACGGGCAGTGGATCGCCGACTCCTCGCCCCTGGGGCGGGTCGTGGTCGCCTTCGCGCCCGAGAACGAGTTCGGCGTCCTCGATCACGATGTCACGCTGCCGTCGGGCGAGACCGTCTACAACCCCGTGCGGGTGATCGCCGACGGCACCGGCTGCGAGGTGGTGTTCACCCTCCGCCGGCAGCCGGACATGAGCGACGAGGACTTCCAACGCGACACGGATGCGGTGACGCGCGACCTCGCCACGCTCAAGCAGGTGCTGGAGCGCGCCTAGCGGTCGCGCCGTGCCTCAGCTCGTCGTCCAGCGACGGAGTTTCTCGGGGTTGCGTACTACCCAGATGTGCTTGATCCGGTCGCCCGCGACCTCGAACGCGAACACCGACACGGTGACCCCGTCCTGCTGGGCCACCAGACCGGGCTGACCGTTGACCGTACGTTCCAGGAACGTCATGTCGCCGGGCCTCCGGCGGGCGATTTCGATCCAGGCGTGCGCGATCCGCTCGCCGCCTTCGATGGGGTGCAGGAAGGTGATGGCGAGGCCGCCGCCGTCGGCGATCGCCGTGGCGTCGGGGTCGAGCAGGCCGATGAGGGCGTCGATGTCCTTGGCTTCCCATGCCTGCTTGAAGTCCCTGACGATGCCGGCGCGCTGGGCCGCCGGCGTCGCGGAAGGCTGCGAGGCCCGGATGCGGCGGCGGGCCGAGGAGGCCAGCTGGCGGCATGCCGCCGGGGTACGGCCGACGATCTCGGCCACTTCGGCAAAGGAGTAGCGGAAGACATCGTGCAGGACGAACGCGACGCGTTCGGCCGGGGTCATCGATTCGAGCACGACCAGGAAGGCCAGGTTGACCGACTCGTCCAGGGTGACCCGGTCGGCCGGATCGACGGTGGCGCCGCCCGACCGCACGCTGATCCACTCCGTACGCTCGGGCAGCGGCTCGGGGATCCATTCGCCCACGTAGGTCTCTCGCCGGGCCCGGGCGGAGCGGAGCAGGTTGAGGCAGATGCGGCCGGCGACCGTCGTCAGCCAGGCGCCGGGGGATTCGATGGCGTCCTGCTGCCGCGCGGACATGGCGTACCAGCGGGCGTAGGTCTCCTGGACGGCATCCTCGGCCTCGGCCAGGGAGCCCAGGAGCCGGTACGCGAGATTGATCAGCTGACGCCGCTCGCTCATGATCGCGTCCAGGCCCGGATCGGGCCGGTCGTGTCCTGGCTCGGATTGGGTGGTCATGGTGCCGACGGCTCCCTTGGTCGCATGTGCCCTCAGCAGTCCGACAAGACAGCGCACCGGAATGTGAGGCGCCGCACCGGCCTCACATTCCGGGGGCCTGTGTTGTCGAACCGCTGAGAGCAACACATCATCCAGCGAGCAGGAAGGCCACAGACATCATGGCGTTCACCGACCCGGCAACCGACGAGCGACTGGAGCGGGTGGCCGCCGCGTTGAAGGAAAAGAACTTCGACGTCGAGATCCTCGATGACGCCGCCGCCGCGCGGGCCCGCGTCAAGGAATTGATTCCCGAGGGCGCCGCGGTGTTCACCGGGGCCAGCGAAACCCTCCGCCTGTCCGGCATCGACGACGACATCAACAGCAGCGGGCGGTACGACTCCGTCAAGACCCGCGGGATGGCCATGGACCGCGCGACCCAGATGGCCGAGATCTGGCAAATGCTCGCCTGCCCCGACGTCATCGTGGGCAGCGTCGCCGCGGTCACCGAGACCGGCTCCCTCGTGGCCGCCTCGGCCAGCGGAAGCCAGCTGCCCGGCTACGCGGGCTCCGCGCCCCGGGTGATCTGGGTCGTCGGAGCCCAGAAGGTGGTACCCGACCTGGACACCGCGCTGCGCCGCATCGACGAGCACTGCATCCCGCTGGAGGACGAGCGCGCCATGAAGGCCTACGGGGTGCCCAGCGCACTCAACCGCCTTCTCATCCTCAACGCGGAACCTCACCCCGGGCGCGGCACCGTCCTGCTGCTCCGCGAAGCCATCGGATTCTGAACCATCAGGAGTCGTCCTGCCGAACGCGGGCCGGGACCGCTCAGCCGACATGAGCGGCGATGGCCCGCGCGCACTCCAGGGACTCGGTGCGCGAGGTGTCCACCTCCAGGTCGTACTTCACACCCTCGTGAACCACATCCGCCTGCGACTGTGCCATCCCCACCGCCCGATCCCCGCGAGCGGCCTCACGGGCCGCGGCCACCTGGGGCTCACACCTGACGCCGACCCACAGCACACCAAGGCCACGCAGCGCCTTCACCCATCGCTGCTGGGACTCCGCCTGCCCCAGGAACACCTCGTCGACGATGACCCGAGCCCCGGCCCGGGCCATCGCGGCGATCCCCTCGATCCACGCGGCCTCCAGCGCCCTGAACTCCGCCCCGACGCTCACCCCGCCATCCGGCGCGACCTCGATCCCGGACGTCGCCCCCGTCATGGACGCGGGCATCGCCTCGATCAGCGTGTCGACGCTGAAGGTCAGCCATGGGTCCGGCAGGACCGCCTGCAGCCCCCTGGCGAGGCTGGACTTCCCCGAGCTGGATCCGCCATTGAGCACGATCACCTGAGTAGCCACCGCGCCAGCGTAGACGCCCTAACGATCGAGCCCGCCACCCCGGACGGCGTCCACGAACGCCTGCCAGGCCGACGCCTCGAAGAGCAGAGCGCCGCGCGCACGGTCCTTGGTGTCGCGGACGGCTTGGCGACCGGTGGGCAGGATGCCGCGTTCGACGCAGTTGTTGTCACTGCCGCTGTAGCTGCTCGTGTGCCACGTCGCGCTGTCGAGCTCGGATATCAAGGTCTACGTCCTAGAGGAGATCTCGGATGTACTGCTGCGAAGCGGCGGGAGACAGTGCAGCGGCTGTCAGCTCGTCCCAGGCAGTGGAGTAGCGCAGCACGTCCTGCCGCTGTTCGAGCAAGCTACCACCAGTGATGTGCTCCAACCAGACGATGTCAGCTGGGGGTTCACCCCGCTGGCGGAAGATGGTGAACGGCGGCAACTGATCCTGCGGCAGGGCCGCGTCGAGCGGCAGGATCTGCACCTTGACGTTGGGCCGTTCCGCCACCTGCTGAAGGTGTTCGAGCTGCCCCTGCACCACCTCCGGTGAGCCGCCGATCCGGTGCAGGGCTGGGACGTCGATGACGGCTCGTAGGCAGAAGTCGCCCTGCTTGTCGAGCAGTTCCTTGCGCTTCACGCGCGTCTTCACCAGGAGTTCCACGCGCTCAGGCGGGTGCACGGAAAACGTCTGCCGCATATACGCCTCGGTCTGCAGCAGTCCGGGGATGACCGTGGACTCGTATGTGCGCACCACCTCGGAGTCGGCTTCGAGCGTGAGGCAGTCCTTCAGAGTGTCGCGGAGCATCGGACCTTGGTTGCTCCACCAATCGACCTTGTGAATCTCCTTCGCCAACCGCCTGAGACTCGCGCACTGACGCTCGTCCTCGACCCCGTACAGCTTGAACAGCACCGTCAGGTCCAGCGGGCGAATGCCTCGCTTGCCGTTCTCGATCTGGCTGATCTTCGGATGCCCGCACTCCAGCGCATCGGCGGCGTCCTGAACCCTCAGCCCTGCCCCAACGCGCAGTCGGCGCAGCTCACTTCCAAGCCGACGACTGCGCATGGTGGGCATATCGCTCTGCGTCATGGGCGCATGCTGTCGCCCGGCCGGGAGAAGTCACAAGCGCCGAACACAACATGTACCCGATGGAGTGAATCCAGTCCGCAGCATTTGCCTGAGTGACATTGTTCGGTCCACGATCGGCCACATCACCGACCGTCACCGAAAGGCCGTGCCCGCCACGGCAGTTGAAGAGGTCCCCCAGCGCTACGAACAACACCTGCACGCCGCCCCCGAAATACTGATCTGCATGCGCCGCATCATCGCCGCCCACCTGCGGCTCTGGGGTCGCGACGACCTCATCGACGCCGTGGCGCTCTGCACCACCGAAGTGCTGGCGAACGTGCACAAGCACACCGACTCCGGCGAGTGCCGCCTCCGCCTCCAGAACACCCCGGACGGCGTCCGCACCACGGTCAGCGACACAGAACCCACGCTCCCCACCGTCCGCGAACCGGACTGGTGCGCCGAGAGCAGCCGCGGCATGTTCATCCTCAGCAGCACCGCCCACCGCTGGGGCGCCGCGCCCACGCCCACTGGCAAGGAGGTGTGGTTCGAAAGCCGGCCAGTCGGCTCTCCCCCACCCCCAGGGTCCGTTGCATGATCGCCTTCTGTCGGCGCAGGCCGGCCATGACGCGCGGGAGCCGCCCGATACGGATCTTGGAGTCGTCCTCGCGGAAGGTGCGGTCCCGGACGTGGTGCAGAAGGTTCTCGATCTTCCAGTGGCCGCGGATCCAGGCGGCGAGTTGCGCACCGCTCGCAGCTCCCGGAGGCACGCTGGTGATCAGGTAGACGCGTTGGATGGTGAGCTTGCCGCTGGTGAAGTCCTGCCTCCAGCACACGACTTGGAGGGCTTGGCGGGCTTCGGGGTAGTCGATGTGGGCAAAGGCCGTGGTCTTCAGCCTGCGGATCTCGTGGCGGTGGTGAGCGCGGATGCGCTCGTAGTGGTCGAGGGTGATGTCGGGCCAGGGCAGACGGCGCACTCTGTCGAACAAGCTGGGGTGGTTGGCCTTGACCTGGGCGATGTAGTGGGCGCCGCGTTCGCGGAGGTAGGTGCCGTGGGCGTGCTGAGTGTGCAGGGCGACGCCGTCGAGTTGGACGAGAAGGCGTCGCAGAGTGTGGGGGTGTGGAACGCAGACCGCGCCGGTCAGCGGGTTGACGGGGAAACCGAGCACTCGGCAGACCCACACGGGTGCGTCGCCGACCCATTCGGTGATCGCGGTGAGCGAGCGTGCGCCGGCCAGAACGCTCGCCGCGGCCACAGTCACCAGTACACCGACAGCGGATAGCGGCGTCCGCGGCAGCCGCGGGGATCGGGGACCAGGCCCGGGAAATGCGACAGGCGGACCGCGTCCGTCAGCGGAGCCGGAGCAGAAGCTCGGGCCAGTTGCTCCAGCGGGACGGGCATGAGGGAAGACGCAAGTACAGGCACGGACTCACCAAGTGTTCACGGGGCGGGGCTTCGACACACATGATCACGGAGACCGTGCCTGTACTGCGTTTCCCCTGTCCGAACCGGGACGCTCACCCCTACTTCGCAACGCTTCCGGCGAACCAGGCGCTCTTCGATCTTGCAAGGGCCCCTGGGGCCTGGGGCCAGAACTTCCGGTCGGCGCCACTCGGGACAGATCGGCAACTGGGGGTCAAGAAGCCGGGGCCGATTCACTCGGTCGTAGCCAGCCACCATCCGGATTTGCTTCTTACCGGCTACCGGTCGCTTCGGAATCGATCCGCACTCCAGAGCGCAGAGCGTTCAACAGGGTTGGGCTGGCCTGCCGGAAGGAATCGAATGCAGGCGACAGTGGATCAGTGGTTGGTGCCCGAGGCCCATACGGCTTGACTGCCGTCGTAGATGACCACGTTGCCGTCATCCTGGACCACCAGACGAGAGCCGGGATGACCGTTTGTGTTGGAGGCCCATGCCGACGCTTGGGAGGCCGTACGGACGACGAAGTTGCCGTCGCCCTGAAGGTTGGCTGTCCAGCCCCGGTTGGCGGTGTTCGATGCCCAGCGGACCTGGTTGAACTCGTCGTAGATGACGAGGTTGCCGTCGTTCTGCATGATCAGCCGCGCCGTGTTGGAGCTGAGCGACTGGCCCCGGTTGAGAGTGAACGGCGCGTAGCGTGTCTGGTTGGCCTGTATGGACTGAACCGCTGCCGTACCGGTGGAAACCGCCGGGGCGTCGTCTGAGGGTGCCGCGCTGGCTTGGCTGCTGAGTGACACGGTGGCGATGATGGCGGTTGCGAGAAGTGCGATGGCTCTCTTTCTCACGAGCGAACTCCTTAAGTCAGGCAGTTCATCCGAAGGCGCCCGGACGGGGCACCGCACCCGAACTCTGACACCACGGCTCAGCGGAAGAAGCCGCACAGCACAGCCATGACTCGTTATGTCTTCTCTTTGACCGGAAGCCACAAGCATCGACGGACTTCCCCTGCACCACCTTTACACCCCACCCCAGGCCCCAGGGGCCCTTGCATCGACTACCCCGAAGCCCGCCAAGCCCTCCAAGTCGTGTGCTGGAGGCAGGACTTCACCAGCGGCAAGCTCACCATCGAACGCGTCTACCTGATCACCAGCGTGCCTCCGGGAGCTGCGAGCGGCGCGCAACTCGCCGCCTGGATCCGCGGCCGCTGGAAGATCGAGAACCTTCTGCACCACGTCCGGGACCGCACCTTCCGCGAGGACGACTCCAAGATCCGTATCGGGCGGCTCCCGCGCGTCATAACCCGGACAGAAGGCGATCATGCAACGGACCCTGACCCCACCCCCTCTTAACTAATCGCTTGATGCAGTACTTGATATAAAGCAAGCACTTTTTTAAGAGCAGGTGGGGGGAGAGCCCAACTGGACCGGTGCCCACCGCTACGGACGACCGTCCACCGTCCCACCGCCCGCCAGCCGGTGAACACCACTTGGGCAGGACGGCGACGATACCTCCCGCCCCCTCCCCCTTCCCGCTGCTGGCCGCCTTGCGCCGAAGGCGCGAGACGATGCCCGCACGCGGCGTCCGGACCATGCCGATGCTTCTATTGGTGTCAAGCTGTTTGGGTGAGGTTGTTTTGTGTGGTGTGTCGGGTGGTGAGGGTGTGGTAGAGCTCGCGGGTGAGGT
>NZ_JBSFMM010000164.1:0-26138 GCF_053599555.1 Streptomyces sp. NPDC000941 | reverse complement strand
CGCGAACGCCGCTGACGCGAACGCCGCTGACGCGAACGCCGCTGACGCGAACGCCGCTGACGCGAACGCCGCTGACGCGGGCCGCCGCCGACCCCGACCGCCGCCTCCCCCGACCGCTCGCGCCGCGCCACCGCTCGCGCGCCCGGTTCGGCCTGACGCGCCGCAGCGCCTGGCTGTCCCGCCGCAGCTGTCAGGAGCGGCGCCGGACGTCGGCGCCGGATGTCGGCGTCGGGCACCGGCCGCCGGCCCGGAACCGGCCACTGACGCGGACCGCCCCACCTCCCCACCCCCACGGCGATAGGGTCGGCCGTATGGGCAGCCACCCTCTTCCCGTACCCACGACAGCGGCCGGCCGTGACGGCCTCGCGGCGATCCTTGAGCGGCCCCGAGAGGCCATCGCCGCCTTCGACTTCGACGGCACCCTCGCCGATATCGTCCCCGACCCCGACCAGGCGCGCGCCCATCCCGGCGCCGCGCCCGCGCTCTCCCGGCTCGCCCCGGGGCTGCGCTCCGTCGCGGTGATCACTGGCCGTCCGGCCGCCCTCGCCGTGGCGTACGGCGGCTTCGCCGAGACCGACGGCCTCGACCACCTGGTGGTCCTCGGCCACTACGGCGCCGAGCGCTGGGACGCCGCCGACCGCGAGATCACCGCCCCGCCCCCGCACCCGGGCGTCGCGGCGGCCCAGGCCGAACTCCCGGACGTACTCGCAGCGGTCGGCGGCGCGGGCGGCGCCACCGTGGGCGCCACCGTGGAGGAGAAGGGGCGCGCCGTCGCCGTCCACACCCGCCGCGCCGCCGATCCGCAGGGTGCCTTCGAGGCGCTGCGCGAACCGCTGCGCCACCTCGCCGAGCGGCACGGGCTGATCGTCGAGCCCGGCCGCCTGGTGCTCGAACTGCGCCCGCCGGGCATGGACAAGGGCGTCGCCCTCACCGAGTACGTACGGGAGACCGGGGCCACGGCGGTGCTGTACGCGGGCGACGACCTGGGGGACCTGGCCGCGTTCGCGGCGGTGGAACGGCTCAGGTCGCAGGGGGTGCCCGGGGTGCTGGTGTGCAGCGGCAGCACCGAGGTCACCGAGCTGGCCCAGCGCGCCGACCTGGTGGTCGACGGCCCCGCCGGGGTCGTGGACCTGCTGACTTCCCTGGCCCGGGCGATCGGGCACTGAGGAGCCCTGAGGAGCCCTGCGTGAGCCGCGGGCGGCAGACCTTTCCGGGCCGCGGGCGGCAGACCTCACCGAACCCCCGGCGTCAGGTCTCCGTCAGCTCCCGCAGCTGCGCGAGGAACCACTGCGCGGGCGGCAGCGCGGTCGCCGCGGCCACCAGCCGCTTCGTACGCTCCGCCCGCTCGCCGTCCCCCATCGACAGCGCCTCGTGCAGCGCCCGCGCCGTCGCCTCGATGTCGTACGGGTTGACCACCAGCGCGGCCTCGCCCAGCTCCGCGTACGCCCCGGCCTCCCGCGACAGCACCAGCGCGCAGCCGCGCTCGGAGACGACCGGCACCTCCTTGGCGACCAGGTTCATGCCGTCCCGGATCGGGTTGACCAGGGCCACGTCCGCCAGCCGGTAGGCGGCGAGCGACCGCGCGAAGTCGTCCTTCACATGGAGGGCGACCGGCTGCCAGCCCTCCGTGCCGTACTCGGCGTTGATCCCGTCGGCGACCCGCCGCACCTGCTCGGTGTAGTCGCGGTAGACGGCCAGGTCCTGGCGGGAGGGGTAGGCGAAGGCGATGTGCACCACGCGCTCCCGCCATTCGGGGCGGGTCTCCAGCAGCCGCCGGTAGGCCAGCAGCCCGCGGACGATGTTCTTGGACAGCTCGGTGCGGTCCACCCGGACGACGGTTCTGCGCCCGGGGCCGATCTGCGCGCGCAGGGCCGTCAGCCGCTCGTCGACGTCCGCGGCCCGGGACCGCTGGAGCAGGAAGTCCGCGTCCGCGCCGAGGCCGTGCACGCCCAGCCGGGTCTCGCGCCCGTCGAGGCGCACGGACAGCCGCGCGCCGTCCCGCACCACCTCCGCGCCGAGCACGGCCGCGGCGCAGTCGGCGAAGGCCAGGGCCCAGCGCTCGGTGAGGAACGCGGCGCGGTCACCGCCGAGGATGCCGCGCAGCACGCCCGCCGCCACGTCGTCCGGCAGCAGCCGGTAGTAGTCCGGGGGCGCCCAGGGGGTGTGCGAGAAGTGGCCGATCCGCAGGTCGGGCCGCCGCTCGCGGAGCAGCCCTGGCACCAGCGCCAGGTGGTAGTCCTGGATCAGCACGGCCGCGCCGTCGGCGGCCTCCTGGGCGAGGGCGTCCGCGAAGGCCGCGTTGTACGTTTCGTAGGCGTCCCACTGGGCGCGGAACTCCACGCCGAACACCGGTTCGAGCGGCGTCTGGTAGAGCAGGTGGTGGACGAACCACAGCACCGAGTTCGCGATGCCGTTGTACGCGGCGTCGAAGACCTCCGGCGCGATGTCGAGCATCCGCACCAGCTGCCCGCCCGTGTCGCCCGCGTCCAGATGCCCGGCCCCGGCCCGCCCGGCCGCCTCGCGGTCGCCATCGCCCAGCGCCGCGCAGACCCATACGGCCCCGGCGTCCGGCCCGATGGCACTGAGACCGGAGACCAGCCCGCCGCCGCCGCGCTTGGCGTCGAGCGAACCGTCCTCCCGCAGGGTGTAGGAGACCGGGCCGCGGTTGGACGCGACGAGGACCTGTGCAGCACTGTGCTCAGAGGCCATGTCGCGTACCTAGCCACCCCACGCGTCGCGCAAACGTGCGTGCGGTTTCTTCCCCCCTCACGCCGCCCGCCGCTCCGCGTACTCCGGGATCTCGATCATCGGCGGCCGCTCCTCCGTGTCCACATCGCTGGTCCGCGCCACAAACCCGGACCCGGCGTCGCCCCGGTCGAACTGGGTCAGCCGCGGCCGCACCAGATGCCCGCGGGCCAGCCGCAGCTGGGCCGTGCGGTAGATCGTGGCCGCCATCCGGCCGAGCGCCTGCGGGTCCTGGTGGCGGTGTTTGCGCACGCCGAGGTCGACCTGGGCGAGCGCGTCGAGCCCGACCGTGTGCAGCGAGTCGATGAGAATGGCGAGTTCCACCCCGTATCCGACGGGGAACGGCAGCCGCTCAAGCAGCGAGCGGCGCGCCGCGTACTCGCCGCCGAGCGGCTGTACGAAACCGGCCAGCAGCGGCCAGTGCAGATTGAGCAGCGGCCGGGCGACCAGCTCGGTGACCCGTCCGCCTTGGCCAACCGCCTTGCCGAGCGGCCGGTCGTACATGCCCTTGACCAGCTGTACGTCCGGGTCGGTCAGCAGCGGGCCGACGATCCCGGAGACGAAGCGGGCATCGAATTCGCGCAGGTCGGCGTCTATGAAGCAGATGATGTCGCCGCTGGTCGCCAGCAGCGACCGCCACAGCACCTCGCCCTTGCCCGGCAACGCCGGCAGCTCGGGCAGCAGGGAGTCCCGGTGCACCACCCTCGCCCCGGCCGCCGCGGCGACCTCGGCGGTGCGGTCGGTGGACCCGGAGTCCACCACCACCAGCTCGTCGACCAGGGGCGCGGCCTCGCCCATCAGCTCGCGGCGGATGGCCGCGGCGATCTCGCCGACCGTCGCCTCCTCGTTGAGGGCGGGCAGGACGACGCTCACCGTCCGGCCCGTGGCGCGCTTGGCGGCGAGCAGGCGCGTCAGTGGACGGTCGTCGGCGGACCAGGACCGCTCCTTCAGCCAGCGCTCCACCTCTTCCAGCACGGCCATGCCTCCCTCTTGTGGATCGCGCGCGTCAGCTGTGACCCATCTCGCGCTTCGGACGACTATCTCAACCATCCGGGCCTTCGGTTACAGTCTTGAACAGCGCACGTGACCGCTGTATGTCGGGGGTCCCGTGCGATAAACACGCCGGTTCGGCCGGCGTCATACCGCTCATCCAGAGGGGCAGAGGGAACGGCCCGTTGAAGCCCCGGCAACCCTCCAGCCAGTCCTGATTCGTCGCTGATGCGTCATACGAAGCGGGGCCCGGCTAGGGAAGGTGCCAATTCCGGCTCGCGGCGAGATGCGCCGTGAGGAAGATGAGGAGAAAGGGCCTCGCCTCCATGGCTGTGCAAGCTGTCGAAAGCTCTACTGGATCCGCTGATTCCGCTGGTTCCGCTGGTTCTGCCGGTTCCGCTGGTTCCTCCGTCTCGCTCGGCCCCGCCGTCGCACTGTCCTGTCGCGAGTGCGGGGAGCGTTTCCCCCTCGGCCCCATTTTCGCCTGTGTGGAGTGTTTCGGGCCGCTCGAAGTCGCGTACGACCTGCCGACCGGCGACCCCGAAGGGCTGCGCAAGCGGATCGAGGCCGGGCCGAACAACATCTGGCGCTACGCCCCGCTGCTGCCCGTCCCGGCCGACGTGGCCGACAAGCCCAACATCAACCCCGGCTTCACCAAGCTGGTGAAGGCCGACAACCTGGCCCGCGAGCTGGGGGTGACCGGCGAGCTGCACATCAAGGACGACTCCGGGAACCCGACGCACTCCTTCAAGGACCGCGTGGTCGCCCAGGCCGTCGAGGCCGCCCGCGCCTTCGGCTTCACCACCCTCTCCTGCTCCTCCACCGGCAACCTCGCGGGCGCGGTCGGCGCCGCGGCCGCCCGCGCCGGCCTGCGCTCCTGCACCTTCATCCCGCACGACCTGGAGCAGGGCAAGGTCGTCATGGCCGCCATCTACGGCGGCGACCTGGTCGCCATCGAGGGCACGTACGACGACGTCAACCGCTTCTGCAGCGAGCTGATCGGCGACCCGGCGGGCGAGGGCTGGGGCTTTGTCAACGTCAACCTGCGCCCGTACTACGCGGAGGGGTCCAAGACCCTCGCGTACGAGATCTGCGAACAGCTCGGCTGGCGGCTGCCGGACCAGCTGGTCATCCCGATCGCGTCCGGCTCGCAGCTCACAAAGATCGACAAGGGGCTGAAGGAGCTCATCGCGCTCGGCCTCGTCGAGGACAAGCCGTACAAGATCTTCGGCGCCCAGGCCGAGGGCTGCTCCCCGGTCTCCACCGCCTTCAAGGCCGGCCATGACGTGGTGCGGCCGCAGAAGCCGAACACCATCGCCAAGTCGCTGGCCATCGGCAACCCGGCGGACGGGCCGTATGTGCTGGACATCGCGCGCCGTACGGGCGGGGCGGTGGAGGACGTGAACGACGAGCAGGTCGTCGACGCGATCAAGCTGCTGGCCCGTACGGAGGGGATCTTCGCGGAGACCGCGGGCGGGGTGACCCTGGGTGTGGCGAAGAAGCTGCTCGAGAACGGGGTGCTTGACCCCACCCTCACCACCGTCGTGCTCAACACCGGAGACGGCCTCAAGACGCTTGACGCGGTCGCCCCGACGACTGGGCCCACGGCGGTGATCCGCCCGAGTCTCGACGCGTTCCGCGAGGCCGGTCTGGGCTGAATCGGCTCGGCGCATAGCTCGGCTGAGATCAGCTGGCTTGAATTCGCCCCTCGAATTCGCCCTCGCTTCCCGCAGCACTTCCCACAGAAGGTGAAACCCGCATGAGCGTCAATGTCCGGATCCCGACCATCCTCCGCACCTACACCGGCGGGCAGGCCGAGGTCAGCGCCGAGGGGACGACCCTTGCCGAGGTCCTGACGGACCTGGACCGCAACCACCAGGGCATCGCGGCCCGCGTTCTGGACGACACCGGCAAGCTGCGCCGTTTCGTGAATGTCTACGTCAACGACGACGATGTGCGCTTCGCGGAGGGCCTGGAGACGGCGACCCCGGACGGCGCCGGTGTCTCGATCATTCCGGCGGTCGCGGGCGGCTGCTGAGCCGGTCGGACCCGCCGTGACCCCGCCGTGACCACGGCTTAAACGGAATCCGCGACCACGGCTTAAACGGAATCCGTGACCCCGAGTTAAACGGAATCGCCCCGTCCTGATAGAAACGGACGGGGCGATTCCGTGTCTTGAACCGCGATACAGTTGAGGGGATCCCCTAGCGTCGGCGCCGCGTCGACCGCATATGAGAACTCGTCAACTTGTGCGTGAAGTGTGCGCGCGAATTGCCGGGTTAATCCCTTATGTCCGACCCGGCTTGCCCTGAATTCGCGGGAATTTGCCACTTATTACCGTTCAGCCGTCGCCAGAATTCTCGTCCGATTGACCTGTTGCACAGGGCAGTTGGACAGATACATTCAGCGGCGGTCGACGCGTTCCGGCGCACACCCCCCTCGACTCGGGGGGTGAGGTCTGACCCGGGTCCGCGGAGTGCGGTCCTGCGCAAGGGCCAGCAATAGGGGAGTTAGGAATGGCTCAGGGCACCGTCAAGTGGTTCAACGCGGAGAAGGGGTACGGCTTCATCGCGGTCGACGGTGGTGCGGACGTGTTCGTCCACTACAGCGCGATCCAGATGGACGGCTACCGCACCCTCGAGGAAGGCCAGCGGGTCGAGTTCGAGATCTCGCAGGGTCAGAAGGGGCCGCAGGCGGACATGGTCCGCGTGGCTGTTGGCTGAAGCGCGCCGACGCGAGGCAGCTGACTGGACTGTTTAAAGGGCCCGTACCCCCAGGGGTGGCGGGCCCTTTGACGTGACCGCAGACGATCACCGCGACCAGCTTGTCCCAACCCTGTGACCAGCATGTCCTCTCCCGTAGCCCTTTGGGCGCTTGCACTCTAAGGGGTCGAGTGCTAATCATTGGCGTTAGCACTCTGAGAGTGAGAGTGACAGAAGGATCGGGTCGGTGAGGTCCGTCGGACCGTGCGGGGCAAGGAACCGCACGGCAGACAGACCGTCCGTCGCGGGCGCCAGGCGCGGTCCGGAGCAATCCACCCCGTCTTGGGAGGACCACTTCACATGGCCAAGATCATCGCGTTCGACGAGGAGGCTCGGCGCGGCCTCGAGCGCGGGATGAACCAGCTCGCCGACGCCGTCAAGGTCACCCTCGGCCCCAAGGGCCGCAACGTCGTCCTCGAGAAGAAGTGGGGCGCCCCCACGATCACCAACGATGGTGTGTCCATCGCCAAGGAGATCGAGCTCGAGGACCCGTACGAGAAGATCGGCGCCGAGCTGGTCAAGGAGGTCGCGAAGAAGACGGACGACGTCGCCGGTGACGGCACGACGACCGCGACCGTCCTCGCCCAGGCGCTGGTCAAGGAGGGCCTGCGGAACGTTGCCGCGGGCGCCAACCCGATGGCCCTCAAGCGCGGCATCGAGAAGGCCGTCGAGGCCGTCTCCGCCCAGCTGCTCGAGCAGGCCAAGGACGTGGAGACCAAGGAGCAGATCGCCTCCACCGCCTCCATCTCCGCCGCCGACACCCAGATCGGCGAGCTCATCGCCGAGGCGATGGACAAGGTCGGCAAGGAAGGCGTCATCACCGTCGAGGAGTCGCAGACCTTCGGGCTCGAGCTCGAGCTCACCGAGGGCATGCGCTTCGACAAGGGCTACATCTCCCCGTACTTCGCCACCGACATGGAGCGTATGGAGGCGTCGCTCGACGACCCGTACATCCTGATCGTCAACTCGAAGATCACCAGCGTGAAGGACCTCCTTCCGCTGCTGGAGAAGGTCATGCAGTCGGGCAAGCCGCTGCTGATCATCGCCGAGGACATCGAGGGCGAGGCCCTGGCGACCCTGGTCGTCAACAAGATCCGTGGCACCTTCAAGTCCGTGGCCGTCAAGGCCCCGGGCTTCGGTGACCGCCGCAAGGCCATGCTCGGCGACATCGCCATCCTCACCGGTGGCACCGTCATCTCCGAGGAGGTCGGCCTCAAGCTGGAGAACGCGGGCGTCGACCTGCTGGGCCGTGCCCGCAAGGTGACCGTCACCAAGGACGAGACCACCATCGTGGACGGCGCCGGCGACACCGACCAGGTGCAGGGCCGCGTCAACCAGATCCGCGCCGAGATCGAGTCCTCGGACTCGGACTACGACCGCGAGAAGCTCCAGGAGCGCCTGGCGAAGCTGGCCGGCGGCGTGGCCGTCATCAAGGCCGGTGCCGCCACCGAGGTCGAGCTCAAGGAGCGCAAGCACCGCATCGAGGACGCGGTGCGCAACGCCAAGGCCGCCGTCGAGGAGGGCATCGTCGCCGGTGGTGGCGTGGCCCTGCTGCAGACCGTCTCGGTCTTCGACAAGCTGGAGCTGGACGGCGACGAGGCCACCGGCGCCCAGGCCGTGCGCCTGGCGCTCGAGGCCCCGCTGAAGCAGATCGCGGTCAACGCCGGCCTCGAGGGCGGCGTCGTGGTGGAGAAGGTGCGCAACCTGACCCCTGGCCACGGTCTGAACGCCGCGACCGGCGAGTACGTCGACCTGATCGCCGAGGGCATCATCGACCCGGCCAAGGTCACGCGCTCCGCGCTGCAGAACGCCGCGTCGATCGCCGCGCTGTTCCTGACCACCGAGGCCGTCATCGCCGACAAGCCGGAGAAGGCCGCCGCGGCGGGCGCTCCGGGCGGTATGCCGGGCGGTGACATGGACTTCTGATCGACGACTTGACGTCGATCGGCTGTCTCTGCCCGAAGTATCGGGTAAGTCGGGGCGGCACCCTCTCCCAGGGTGCCGCCCCGACGGCGTTGCTGAATGAGGCTTTTAAGCCTGCGCGGCCTCCAGGGCCGCCCGCAGATGGCCGTCCGACTCGCTCAGCAGCCGGGCGGCGGTCGGGGCGTCGACCTTGCCGAGGATGGCCAGGATGGCGTGCTTGGTCTCCCCGTCGCCGGCGGCCAGCGCGGCCTCGATCTGCGGGTCGGGGGCGCCGGTGGCCAGGGCGACGATACGGCGCGAACGCGCGCGCAGCTTCTCGTTCGAGGCGCGCACATCGACCATCAGGTTTCCGTAGGTCTTGCCCAGCCGGATCATGGTGATGGTCGACACCATGTTGAGCACGAGCTTCTGGGCCGTGCCCGCCTTCAGCCGGGTGGAGCCGGTCAGCAGCTCAGGACCGACCACGACCTCGATACCGTGCTCGGCCGCCGCCGCGAGCGCCGAGCCCGCGTTGCACGACAGCCCGACGCTGAGCGCCCCACGCCTGCGCGCGTGCTCGACCGCGCCGACCGCGTACGGGGTGCGGCCGGAGGCGGAGATGCCGACGACGGTGTCGTCGGCGCCGACGCCCAGCGCGTCGAGGTCGGCCGCGGCCAGCTCCTTGCTGTCCTCGGCGCCCTCGATGGAGGTCACCATGGCGGCGGGGCCGCCCGCGATCAGCCCGACGACCCGGTCCGGGTCCGTATTGAAGGTGGGCGGGCACTCGCTGGCGTCGAGCACGCCGAGCCGCCCGGCGGTGCCCGCGCCCGCGTAGATCAGCCGGCCGCCGCGGGCCATGCGCTCGGCGATGTCGTCGATCGCGGCGGCGATCCGCGGGAGCTGGCTGGCGACGGCCGCGGGCACGGCCGCGTCCTCGCCGTTCATGATGCGGGCGATCTCGATGGTCTCCAGCCGGTCGATCTCGGCGAGCTCGGGGCGGAACGCCTCGGTGGTGAGCGTGTCCAGCTGGGCGCGCAGCTGTTCCTGTTCAGCGGCGGAAGTCATGACGAAGCGGCTCTTTCCGGTACGGGGGTGGTGACGGGGCCGCCGGTATGGGGCCCCGCCGTTACGGGGGTGTCCCGACTCGGTCGACGCTCGATGCTCGACGCTCGGTCAGCGAAGGCCGGGCCGGGGGTCATGCCGGTGGGCGAGCGCTTCGTACGAGGCCGCCAGCGCGGGCGCGGCCGCCTCGTACGTACGCTGCGCCACACCTATGAAGAGGCAATCCACGACGAGAAGTTGACTGGTGCGGCTGGACATCGCGGCCGGGCGCAGCTCGCTCTCGCGGGCGGTGGACGTGGTGAGCACGAAATCCGCGTACTGCGCGACCTCACCGTCGGGGCGGCCGGTGATCGCGACGGTGGTGGCTCCGTGCTCGAAGGCGACGCGCAGGGGCTCGATGACGTCGGTGGTACGGCCCGAATGGGTGATCGCGAGCGCGACGTCGCCGGAGTGCAGCTGCACGGCGTTGGTGACCGCGAGGTGCGGGTCGGCGTGGGCATGCGCTATCAGCCCGATGCGCAGCAGCTTCTGGACCAGGTCCTGGCCGACCAGGCTGGAGGCGCCGACGCCGTAGACATCGATCCGGCGGGCGGTGGCGAGCGCGGCGACGGCCGCTTCGAGCTGGCTGGTGTCAAGACCGGCGGCGGTGTCGGCCAGGCACTGCTGCTCTTCCTGGGCGAGCTTGGTGACGACGTCGGCGATGGGGTCGTCCACGGCGATGTCCGCCGTGACGGCCGGGGCGCGGCCGGCCGCCTGCTGCGCGGCGAGCGCGGCGAGCGCGAGGCGCAGATCGCGGTAGCCGGGGTAGCCGAGCAGCCGCGAGGTGCGGACGACGGTGGCCTCGCTGGTGCCGGTGCGCTCGGCGAGCCCGGTGACGGTGAGCGCGGCGCAACCGGCCGGATCCCCCGCCACGGCCTCGGCGACGCGCTGCATCGAGCGGGTCATGGTGGGCGCGAGGGTGCGGACCTTGGCCGCGAGGGCGGCGGGTGCGGGCGGAGTGGCTTCGGGCACGGTGAAAATTTCCTTCAGCTTGCTACTCACGCGTGAAAGATATTTTCAGCGCTCGGGGCCCGTCAAGAGGCCCCGCCCTGTCGGCTCCACCGTGCCCGTCCGCCCGTCCGCCCGCCCGTCATGCGGTCCCGAGCGCCCGTCCGTCATACGGTCCCGAGCGCCCCCACCCGTGCCACCGCCACCGCCGTCTTGCCGCACACCCAGTGCGGATCCGGCCCCAACTCCGGCTCCACGTCCAGCGCGTGGGGGTCGCCGCCCTCCGTGCACACCGGGCACAGCGGCCAGCGGCCGTACCGCTCGAGCAGGGCGTCCTGTACGTCCTGGGCCACCAGCCCGGCCAGGTACGTGGCGCCCTCCGGCCACTGCTCGACCCACCACCTGCGGTGTGCGATGGAGTCCTCGACGAGTGAGACGATGTCCGCCTGGGCCACTTCTCCCGCCGCGAGATCGGCGAGCACCAATGCCCGTGCCGCGTGCAGTGCCTGTTCGAGCTTCATGAGACCCATTGTCACCTTTGAGCACAACTGGCGCCCGTTCGCTAGCGTCGCTAGACATTCGAGCGTCGATCACCACTGTGCGGGCCGGTCAACACCGTCGCGACGGCCTTCGCTGTGCGGCTCGTCCTCCAGGAGGTCCGCTTCCAGGACCTCCGAACCGACGACCACCCGCGACGCGCCCCCCGCCTGAGGCAGCCGTGCGGCGAGCGCCGTCGTCCCGACGGCGGCTGCCGCGAGCGCCGCGCCCGTCCAGGCCACGGCCGGGTAGCCCCAGCCCAGGTCGATGACGAGCCCGCCGAGCCAGGGGCCCAGCGTGTTGCCGATGTTGAAGGCGGAGGTCGTGGTCGCGCCCGCGAGGGTCGGGGCGGCGTTCGCGACATTGAACATCCGGGCGTTGAGCGCGGGCCCGGTGAAGAAGGCCGTCACGCCGAGCAGCAACGCCAGGCTCACGGCCGCGGCCGCGTGGTGCGCGGTCAGTGCCAAGGCGGTCAGCACGAGCGTCGAGGCCGTGATGCCGCCGTAGAGCGTGCCGAAGAGATGGGCGTCCGCGATCCGGCCGCCGATCGCCGTCCCCACGAGCGCCCCGACGCCGAACAGCGCCAGCACGCTCGGCACCCAGTCCTCGTCCATCCCGGCCACATCTGTCAGCAGCGGCGCGAGATACGAGAACAGGCAGAAGACCGCGCCGCCGCTGAGCGCGGTGGTGATCAGCGCCAGCCACACCTGCCGGTCGCGGTAGATGGACAGTTCGGCACGGAGCCTCGGCCGGCCCGCCCCGGTCGGCGCCTCCGTACGCCGTACGAGCCCGGCCACGCCCACCAGCCCGAGCGCCGACAGCGCCGCCACCGCCCAGAAGGCCGCCCGCCACCCGGCGTGCTGCCCGAGGAACGCCCCCGCGGGCACGCCCACGACGTTCGCGACGCTCAACCCGCCGAGCATCACCGCCATCGCCCGCGCCCGCGCGTTCTCGGGCACCAGCGACACGGCCACCGCCGCCCCCACCGCCCAGAACCCGGCACATGCGAGCGCGCTGACCACCCGGGACGCGAACAGCACCCCGTACGAAGGCGCCACCGCCCCCGCGACCTGCCCTAGCCCGAACGCGGCCAGCAGCGCGATCAGCGTCGTCCGGCGCGGCAGCCGCAGCGTGGCGGCGGCCAGCAGCGGCGCGCCGACCACCATCCCGATCGCGAAGGCGGAGATCAGCAGCCCGGCGGTCGGGATGGAGACGTCCATGTCGCGGGCGATGGGCTGCAGCAGCCCGGAGAGCATGAACTCCGAGGTCCCGAGGGCGAAGACGGACAGCCCGAGCACATAGACGGCGACGGGCATGCGGACGCGAGCGCGGTCGGTGGGGGACATGCCAAGACCAACTCCCGCCTGGATCTTGGTATTCCGCATCCGATTCCGCCCTCCCCCGCAGGCGTTGCAGTGCTGACAGGGTGGCAGCCCTGCGCGACTTCTGTGTAGAGCATGTCGAGGCCGACCGTGCGAGGGGCCAAGGCTCGGGGCCCCTCGCACGGCCGACTGTCAGACCCCGAAGGGCGCCGCGTAACGGACGGTGCCGCTCGGCAGCGGGTGGGTCTCGTCCAGGGTGAGGGCCATCATGGCCTCATCCGGGACGTCGAGGGTCACGCCGATGCCATGGGCGGAGGCGCGGCCGAAGCCGAACCGCGGGTAGTACGCCGGGTGTCCGAGGACGGTGACGTAGTACTCGCCCAGCTCCCTGGCCGCGCTGAGCGCGGCACGGATGGCCGCCGAACCGGCACCGGTCTTCTGGTGCTCGGGCAGCACGGAGACCGGGGCCAGGCACAGCGCCGGGGTGTCGCCGATGTGGCAGCGCGTCAGCAGCGCATGGCCGACGGGCGTGCCGTTCGCGCCGGTGCTGACGACGGACAGCCCCTCGATCCACGACACGTCGGCGCGCAGGGCGTCGACGAGGCCGGCCTCGTACGGGGTGTCGAAGGCGGCGAGAACGATGCCGCGGATGGCCGGGATGTCGGCCTCGGTCTCGGCGCGGGTGGTCCACTGATTGTGGGTACGCATGACGGGATGAGATCCGTTTCATGGTGAGGTTCGTGTGGGACTGCCCCGCGAGCTCACGCTCTCAGCGAGGCGGGTGACTGGATCAGGCCGTCGCCCGGGACGTGAGGACGGTCCGGGCGCTGCGCAGCGCAGTAGCCTTCAGCGCGGCCATCAACTCACCTTCCCTGTCGTCCTCAATCCGATCCAACACGAACTCGCGTACGGTACCACGATCTTGACCCGACCTCAGGCCGCGGGCCCGCCGCCGCCGGCGTCCGGGCCTTCCTCGCCGCCCACCGCTGCTCGCCTTGTTGTCGGCGAGCAGTGCGGCGGCAGATGGTTGAGGAGCATTCCCGGACTCGCCCACGGTGCTGTACACCGAGACCCGGGTAGGGGGCAGGATGCACGACTCCGCTCGGACGGTCGCCGCGGCCCTGGATGACTATGATCTGCTCAGGGCGCACGCGCTGTCCCCGGACCGGTCACTGACTCTGATCAAGACCACGCGGAGAGCTCCCCGCCACCTGACCCTGTCGGTCTTGGTACCGGAACGGCTCTCGCCAGCAGCACCCAGTCACCGACGGCTGTCGGCAAGCGCCTCAGATCCGAGCAGGATGTTTGCCGGACGGGACGCGTCAATGGCGTCCGGAGAATGGGGGCACGCAGTGGATTCCGGGAAGGTTCTGGCCGGCAGGTACGAGCTGCACAGGATCCTGGGGCGCGGTGGCATGGCCCAGGTGTGGCTGGGCCGCGACCTGTCGGTGCTGCGGCGGGAGGTCGCGGTCAAACTTCTGCCCGCGCCGGCGGACCCGGGGTCGGTACGGCGTTTCCAGGACGAGGCGGCTGCCCTCGCCAAGCTGCAGCACCCCGGGATCACCGTGGTTCACGACGCCGGTAGCCACGACGGGCATCTGTTCATCGTGATGGAGCTGCTGCACGGCTGCGATCTGGCGCAGTTGATGGCCCAACAGCCGTCCGGGCTGCCGATCGAGCAGGTGCTGGACCTGTCCCGCCAGACTGTCGACGCTCTGCGCGTGGCACACAGCCGCGGAATCGTCCACCGGGACCTGAAGCCGGCCAACCTCTTCCTGCTGCGCGATGGCCGCGTCAAGATCTGCGATTTCGGTATCGCGCGCAGCACGGATGCCGTCACCTCGGTGACCGCCAGCGGACAAATGATCGGTACACCGCCGTACATGTCGCCCGAGCAGTGGCAGTCCCAGCCGGTCGACGCCCGCAGCGACCTGTACTCCCTCGGCTGTGTGATTTTCGAGCTGCTGACCGGGCAGCCCCCGTTCTCTCCCCGCCAGCCCCTCTACACGCTGATGCGTCAGCACGTGGAGCAGCCCCCGCCATGCCCTCGCGCATTGCGGCCCGACATTCCCGCTGTGCTGGACGATCTGACCGTGGCACTCATGGCCAAGATGCCCGAGGGACGACCGGACGCCGACAACCTTGCCTTCGAGCTGGCCCGGCTCGCCGAGCGGGGTGACAGAGCAACGACGAAAACACTCCAGTACCCCGGCGCCGGCGCCTCCGGCGACCCCACCAACTCCTCGTACGGCAACAGCGGGATGCGCACTTATGCCCTGCTCAGCCGATTGGGCACACGCGCCATGGGAGCGGTGAACTCGGTGGCCTTCAGCCCGGACGGGCAGACGCTGGCCAGCGCTGGTGAGGGCGGGGTCCACCTCTGGAACGCGCACACCGGAGAGCAGCGCCGTCGGCTCATCGCACACCGTGACCTGGACAGGCTGGTGTTCAGCCCTGATGGCGGCACGGTGGCCACTATCGGGGGTGGCAAGGTGGTGAGCCTGTGGGACGCACACACTGGGGAGCAGCGCGGCCAGCTGGCGCACGCCAGATGGGTGACAGGGCTGGCGTTCAGCCCCGATGGACAGACCCTGGCCGGCAGCGGTACGGACGGGATCCACCTCTGGAATATCCGCACCGGCGAGCAGCGTCGCGAGCCGGCCGCGTCCAAGATGGTGTGGTCGCTGGCCTTCAGCCCCGATGGGCAGACGCTGGTCAGCGCTGAGGGTGGAATTGTCCGTCTCCAGGATACCCGCACTGGGGAGCATCGCTCCGAGCTGACCGGGCACCGCAGATGGGTAGGCTCGGTTGCCTTCAGCCCCGATGGGCAAACCTTGGCTGGTGGCAGCGGGAATTGGGTGTACCTCTGGGACGTCCGTACCGGCGGGCTACGGCGGCAGCTGACCGGGCACCGCGGGCGGATGCAGACGGAGCACGCGCTGGCCTTCAGCCCCGATGCCGGCATGCTGGCCAGTGGCGGTGCCGACCACAGGATGCATCTTTGGGACGCGCACACCGACGAGAAACTTGCCACATTGACGGATCACCGTGCGCCGATCCGCTCCGTGGCCTTCAGCCCGGACGGGAGCACCCTCGCCAGCGCCGGTGGCAACGAGTTGGTTCTGTGGACCGCCTGAATCCGACATAGATCCGCCCCGATCATTCCTGGGGTGACGGGGCTGGTGCGGTCGCATCCAGCAGCGCCAGCTCCGTCGCGAGATTCCGGCGCGCCGCGTCCTCCCAGCGGTCGCGGGCCTTGGGCGTACGGAACAGCTGTGGCATGGCGAGCAGTTCGCGCAGCACGCCCGCCCGGCCGTCGCGGAAGGCGTCGTCGGGGACGAAGCCGTACTCCTCGCGGACGGCGGCGGTGTACGCGGCGTAGTGCTCGGGGGAGCTGGCCAGGATCGACAGGTCGGCGTCGCACAGCACTTCGCCGTTGGTGTCGC
Organism: Streptomyces sp. NPDC000941; assembly: GCF_053599555.1. Taxonomy (NCBI): domain Bacteria; kingdom Bacillati; phylum Actinomycetota; class Actinomycetes; order Kitasatosporales; family Streptomycetaceae; genus Streptomyces; species Streptomyces sp. NPDC000941. The sequence continues at coordinate 10,385 of NZ_JBSFMM010000164.1, read as the reverse complement.
CGGGGGCGGGGTCGTGGGTGCGGGTGAGGCGGACCAGGCGGGCGACTTCGGCCGTACGTTCCTGGGGGACGCCTGCCTCAGGGAGAGCGCGTTCGGCGAGGCGGGCGCTGCGCTCCTCGTTGGTGGAGCGGTCGGGCAGGTAGACGGCGTCGTGGAACCAGGCGGCGAGGCGGACGGCGGCGGGGTCGGCGGCGTGGTCGATCAGCTCGTCGACCCGGTCCAGGATCGCGATGAGGTGGTCGGTGGTGTGGTAGCGGCGCTGGGGTTCGGCCCAGCGGGCGAGGAGGTCCTGGCCGTACGGCGATGGGGACGGATGGCAGGCGGCCTCGCGGGCGCTGTTGAGGTGCACCGCCCAGCGGGTGAGGAGCGCGTCGTGGGCTGGGTGGCGGGGTGCGGGGTTGGCCATGGCCCAATTGTGTGGGGTGAGGGTGTGGGGGCGCGTGGGGTGTGGCAAGCTGTTCAGCATGTCTAGACCAATTCTCGAGGTGATCGCCCTCGACGCGGCGGACGCGGTCGCGGCGCAGGCCGGAGGGGCGGACCGGCTCGAACTGGTCTCCGATATGGCCGCCGACGGGCTCAGTCCCTCCCGCGAGACCTTCGCCGAGATCCGTTCGGCCGTGGACCTCCCGCTGCGGGTGATGCTGCGCGCGTCCGACGGCTTCGCATGCGGTGGGGCCGCCGCGCTCGACGCGCTGTGCGCGCGGGCGGAGGCGCTGCGGGCCGAGGGGGCGGACGAGTTCGTCCTCGGCTTCCTGACCCCCGACGGGCTGGCCGACCTGGCCGCGATCCGCGCGCTCACGGACGTCGTCGGCGCGGGTTCCGGGCTCGATGAGAGCCGGTGGACCTTCCACCGGGCCATCGACCGGGCCGCCGACCGCGATGTGCTCCGTCAGCAGCTCGCGGGCCTTCCGGGGCTGGACACGTATCTCACCGCCGGGTCGTCCGCCGGGGTCGACGAGGGGCTTCCGGTCCTGGTGGACGAGGCGGCGCTTGGCGCGGGCGGGCCCCGGATCATGGTGGGCGGCGGGCTGCGCCTCGACCACCTGCCCGCGCTGCGCGCCGCGCGGATCGACGCCTTCCACATCGGCGGCGCGGCCCGGCCCTCGGGGTGGGACGGGCCCGTGGGCACCGCCTCGGTGCTTCAGTGGCGGGCCGCGCTGGATGAAGTGGTACCGGTGGGGTGACTTCGGGGGCGGCCCCGGAGTCACCCCGGCGCGTTCAGTCGACTGCGGCGAGGTTGTTGGTCGCGGAGGAGCCGATGGTGGTCCAGGTGGAGCCGTGGCCGCTCCAGCGGGAGACGGTCTTGTGGTCGCTGGAGACGCGGTACACCTTGTGGTCGGTGACGATCAGGTCGGCGCCGGCGGTGCCGATGCGGGTCCAGGAGAAGGGCTCCCCGTCGTACTTGAGGATCTGTCCGGTGGACTCGCGGACGATGAACATCCCGGCGCCACCGGCGTAGATCTTGTCGGCGGCGTCGCCGACCGGGAACCATTTGCCCGGCTCTCCGGACCATTGGAAGACTGCGTCGCGTTTGGGGGAGATACCCCAAACGGACTTGCCGACCGCGAAATCCGCGCCCGGGCCGCCGACCTCGATCCACTTCTCCGGGGTGCCGCTGTACTGGAAGATTTTCCCGGAATCCGGGTGGGTGGAGAACAGTCCGACCTGGCCGGCGTAGAGCTTCGAAGACGCGAATCCGACGCGGGTCCATCCTTTCTCGTCCCAGCGCATGACCGCGTCGTGTTCCGGTTTGACCGCGTAAAGCGTGCTGCCCTGCTGGATGAACTGGGCGCCGGGAGAGCCGATCCGTTCCCAGCCCTTGGACGCCGGACGGTACTGGAAGATCCATTTGTCGGACTCGTTGATCCGGAACAGGCCGGCTCCTCCCGCGACGATGCTTTCGGCGTCGTTGCCGATGGAGCGCCAGGACTTGCCGGTTCCGCTCCACTGCAGCACCTCGCCGCCCTCGGAGACGGTATAGACGCCGGCCGGGTCGGTGACGTCGTCCGCGTCCTTCGCGGGCGCCGAGGACTCGGTGTCGGGCCGGGCGTCCTCGTGCCGGGGTGAGGAGGCGGAGGGTTCGGGCGTCGGGCTGCTGCTCTGCGAGGCGGAAGGGCCGCCCGCGGCCGGGCCGGAGGAGGAGGGCGGCGGCTGCGGCGGCGGCGAGGAGAGCGTACGGGCCGGGCCCGCGTCGTCGCGGCCCGGGAGGGCGTAGAGGAGTACGCCCGCCGTGGCGGCCGCGACGGCGGCCCCGACCCCGGCGGCCAGGATCAGCTGGGTGCGGCGGCGGTGCGGCCGGGCGGCCGTGGGGCGGATCTCCGTGACAGGGGCGTCGGCGTTGCCGGCGACCCCGGTTGCTTCGGGGGTTGTACTGGTCAGCGGAGTGTCCAGGCGTTCCAGGACGATGCCCTGGACGATGTCCGACCCGGTGAGTGCCGGGCGGATCTGCTGCCATAGGAGGGCGACTTCGGTTCGCTGTTCCTCGATCTCGTCGTGCACCTGAGCCGACTGGAGGATCAGGCCCCCGCGGGCCGATATGGCCGGTAGGCGGTCGCCATGGCGGTCCTCGGCCCGCCCCTCATCGCGGTTTTCATCGTGGTCTTCTGCGCTGTTCTCGTCCTCGGCCTCAGCGCCCGGCGCGCGTGCCCGGCCTTCCCCTTCTCCTTCTCCTTCTCCTCGTTCCGGCGTGTCCGCCAGGACCCGCTCCGCGGCCTGCTGGACCTCCCGAACGACCCCCAGCCGGTGGCGTGCCTCGGCCAGGTGCTGCCGTACCAACTCCGCGTCCGCTCCCGCCCCGACGGGCTCGTCCGGATCCGTGAGCGCGGTGATGATCTGCAGCAGCGCCTTGACCAGCTTCTCCGACTCGGCGCGGTCCGCCTCGGCCTGACGGCGCGCCGCGCCGGGGTCCTCCGCCGAGCGGACCGTCTGCTCGGCCGTGACCGCCGCCTCGTACAGGCGCCGCGCCTTGGCCAGCATCGTGGTCCGGCCGCGCTCGTCGCGGACTCGGTCCTTGACCACGGCGTTGAGCCGGCCCAGCGGGATGATCTTGGTGCCGGACCGGTACTCGCCCCAGATGGTCTTGCTGGTGCGGTAGCGCTCGGCCAGCTCCCGTACGGTCATTCCGGCGGTGAGATCCCGTAAGAACCCCGCCAGGGCGTTGGCCTCTTCTGTGCTTCCCTTCGGCGGTCCCTGCGGCCGCCCGGCTCTGCCCACACGTCCCCCTTGTCCATGGACAACCACCGTTGTCCACCCCGTCTTACCCGCCTGTCCTGCGGCTGTGTGATCTGCCGCCGGCGGCCGATGCGCTGTGCTTCTTAGCGTGGTGTGACCACCCGATCACACCATCTCGGAGGCCCCGGTGACACCCGGATCCACGAAACGCCCGACGACCGCACGGACATCAACCGGCGGCAGCCGCGCGGTCGTACGAGCGGTCGGGCGTCGCACGGCGCTGCGTGCGAGGAGGGTGCTGGGGTGGCAGGCGTGCGCGGTGTGCGCGTCGTCGTCAGGACCGTGGCCGTGGCGAGCAGGGACAGCAGCGTCGCTGTCAGCGGGAACCACAGGTCGCCGAGGAGCGCGATGGACACGCTGCCCGCGCCGCCGCCCGCCGCCATTCCGAGGTAGAGCGCGCTGCTGTTGAGGGAGATCAGCAGGGGCGCGTTCGGCGGGTCGAGGGAGGCCAGCCGGTGGGGGAGCGCGAGCGCCCCTCACGGGCGGCAGCGGCCTTGATGGCGGCGTGGAGATCATCGGCGGGCGGAGATTGAAATAAGAGGGGGAGGATGTCAAATGCGGGTGATGCGCGAGGCTGGGATCACCACCCCGCGGATCGCCGGGCGCAACCGCTATGTGCGGCTGCGCCGCGACGAACTCGACCCCCGGTTCCCCGGTCTCCTCGAGGCCCTGTTCAAGTCCCTGCCGTAATCCGGCCCGCTCAGACCAACTGCTCCGGGAGCGGCGCCGCGTGGACCACCGTCAGCCCCGACACCGCCCGGGTCAGTGCCACATACAGGCGGCGCAGTCCGGTGCGCTCGTCCGGTTCGCCGTCGACCACCGCGGCTGGCTCGTCCAGCACCACGTAGTCGTACTCCAGGCCCTTGGCCAGCGTCGCCGGGACGAGGGTGAGGCGGGCGGCGGCGCTGGTCTCCTCGCCGGGGGAGAGATACGCCAGGCCCGCCGCGTCCAGGGCGCCCGCCAGCACCGGGATCCGGGCGTCGGCCGCGATCAGGCCGATCGAGCCCTCGTGGCCCAGCGCCTCGTGGCAGGCGGCGATCACGGCGGAGTCGAGCGCGGTGGAGTCGAGTGCGGCGGGGGCGGGCGCGGCCGAGTCGCGCGCGGCCGAGTCGGGCGCGGCGGGGTCCACCGCCCGTACGGAGAAGTCGCCCGCCGCCTCGCGGATCGAGGTGGCCTCCGACAGGCCGGGGGCGATGGCGGGCAGCAGCCGCGAGGCGTACGCGATCACCTCGCGCGGCACCCGGAAGCCCTGGGTCAGCTCCTCCACCGCCGCCCCGGACTTGCCGAGGTGGACGAGGGCGTCCTCCCAGGTCGCCGTCGCCCACGGGGTGGTGCCCTGCGCGATGTCGCCGAGGATGGTCGCCGAGCCGGTGGTGCAGCGGCGGCCCACCGCCCGGTACTGCATGGGGGACAGGTCCTGCGCCTCGTCCAGGACCACATGGCCGAGCGAGTGCGTGCGCTCGACGAGGTCGGTGGCCTCGTCGATGAGCACCGCGTCCGCCGAGGACCACTGCGCGGACTTCACACCGCGCGGCGGCTTCGCCCACAGGATGGTCTTCTGCTCGTCGGCGTCGAGGATCCCGTCCGCCTGCTCGGCGAGGAAGTCGGGGTCGGACAGCAGCCGCAGCACGAGCTTGGCCGGGTCGACGGGCGGCCAGATCTCCTTGACGGCCGCCTTCACGGCGGGGTTGCGGGCCACCGCGTTCTGTACCCGGTCGTCGGGCGCCTCGCCGGCCTGTTCCATCCGTACGAGCACGGCGTGCGCGATCCGCTGCGGCAGCGCCTCGCGGGCCGCGCCGTACCGGATGTCGCGGTCCAGCAACTCGCGGACCATCTCCTCCAGTTCGTACGCCGGCACCCGCCAGCGCCGCGAACCGCGCACCACCATGCACGGCTCGGTCGGCAGCGTGACATGCGACCGTACGGCGCGCCGCAGCACCTCGGCCATCCGCGCGTCGCCCTTGAGGCCCGCCGCGTCGGCGCCGTCCGTGCCCCGCACCTCCACATGCGCGACGAGGTCGTCCACCGTGGCCTGGCCGACCTGCAACTCGCCGAGCGCGGGCAGGACCTGCTCGATGTAGTGGAGGAACGAGCGGTTCGGGCCGATGACGAGGGTGCCGGAGCGGGCGAGCCGCTCCCGGTGCGCATACAGCAGATACGCCACCCGGTGCAGGCCGACCGCCGTCTTCCCGGTGCCCGGCGCCCCCTGGACGCAGACCGTGCCGCCGATTCCGGCGCGTACGATCTCGTCCTGCTCGGGCTGGATCGTGGCGACGATGTCCCGCATCGGGCCCACGCGCGGCCGCTCGATCTCGGCCTGGAGCAGTTTGCTCGCGTGTTCTGCCTCGGTCGGGTCGGTCAGGTGCTCGTCCTCGTACGCGGTCAGCTCGCCGCCGGTGTAGCCGAAGCGGCGGCGCAGCCCGACGTCCATCGGCGCCTTCTTCGACGCCTGGTAGAAGGGCTGCGAGACCGGCGCGCGCCAGTCGATGACCATCGGGTCGCCATCGGCGTCGTGGACATGCCGCCGCCCGATATAAAAAGTTTCTGTTGAGCCGCCTCCGGCGGCGGGCTGCTCCCCCTCCGCCCCCTCCGCCGACTCCGCGCCCGGCGCGTGCAGATAGTTCAGGCGGCCGAAGAACAGCGGGGTGTCGGCCAGGTCGGCGAGGGCCTTGATGCGCTCGTCGACCTGGCGCTGGAGGACTTCGGCGTTGACCCAGTTGGCGGTGACGTCCTTGATGTCGAGGGCTTCGACATCGGCGCGCATGGCGCGCAGGGCGGCACGGGACGCGGCGAGATGGGTGCGCTCCCGCTCGAGCGGGTCGGGGTGGTCAGGGGCGTGCGAGGGCACGGCGTAGCCTCCGGCGTGTACACAGCAGACAGACAAAGCAGACAGACAAAGTGCGGGGCGTGAATGGCTCACGTCAGAAGCCGGCCGGTTTCCGTCCGGGCGGCGGCTCTCCCGGGTGGTCCGGGAGGCGGCAAGACGGGCGATTGTAGTCAGTGCTCCGCCGAGCCGCGAATGGTTTTCCCCGCGGCCTTCGCCGCCGACCGGCCTGGTTGGATGGGCCAGGTGTTGAGGGAGACGAGGGAGAGGGAGGTGGCGCATGGCCCGTGCGGGTCTGACGCCTGAACGGGTGGCGGAGGCGGCGGCGGACATGGCGGACTCCGTCGGCCTGGAGAACGTCACGATCTCCGCGCTTGCGCGCAGCTTCGGAGTGGCCGACGCGAGCCTGTACTCGCACGTCAAGAACCTCCGGGACCTGCGCGTACGGGTCGCCTTCCGCGCCGCGAGCGACTTCGCCGACCGCCTCACCGCGGCCGTGGCCGGGCGGGCCGGGCGCGACGCGCTGATCGCCTTCGCCAACGCCTACCGGGCCTTCGCGCTTGAGCACCCCGGCCGGTACGCGGCGACGAACATCGAGATCGACCCCGAAGTGGCCGCGCGGTCCACGGGCGGCGCTCGCATCATCGAGGCCACGACCGCCGTGTTCCGCGCGTACGGGCTCGGTGACCCGGACCTGACCGACGCCATTCGGCTGGTGCGCAGCACCTTCCACGGCTACGCCAGCCTCGAGGCGATCGGCGCCTTCCGGGACCCGCGTGATGTCCAGGCGTCATGGGAGCGCGGCGTCAACGCCCTGGCCACGCTCCTGGAGAACTGGCCGTCGTACGCCGCCGACTAGCGAGCGTCACAGCCGAGCGTCACAGCCGAGCGTCACAGCCGGGCGTGACAGCCGGGCGTCATACGTCCTCGACGTCCTCGCCCGCCAGCAGCGCGTCCGCGTCCACGATCCGGTAGGCGTACCCCTGCTCGGCGAGGAACCGCTGGCGGTGGGCGGCGAAGTCCTGGTCGATGGTGTCGCGCGCGACGACCGAGTAGAAGACCGCCTGGTGGCCGTCCGCCTTCGGCCGCAGGACGCGGCCGAGGCGCTGGGCCTCCTCCTGGCGGGACCCGAACGTCCCCGACACCTGGATGGCGACCGTGGCCTCCGGGAGGTCGACCGAGAAGTTGGCGACCTTGGAGACGACGAGGACGGAGACCTCGCCCCGCCGGAAGGCGTCGAACAGCTTCTCGCGCTGCGCGTTCGTCGTCTCGCCCTTGATGACGGGCGCGTCCAGATGCTCGCCCAGCTCGTCGAGCTGGTCGATGTACTGGCCGATGACCAGGGTCTGCTGCCCCTTGTGCCGCGCCACCAGCGCCTCGGTGACCTTGCGTTTGGAGGCGGTCGTCGCGCAGTAGCGGTATTTCTCGTCGGCCTCGGCCGTCGCGTACGCCAGGCGCTCGTGCTCCGTCAGATTGACCCGGACCTCGACGCAGTCGGCGGGCGCGATATAGCCCTGCGCCTCGATCTCCTTCCACGGCGCGTCGAAGCGCTTGGGGCCGATGAGGGAGAAGACATCGGACTCCCGGCCGTCCTCCCGCACCAGCGTCGCGGTCAGGCCGAGCCGGCGGCGCGCCTGCAGATCGGCCGTGAACTTGAAGACCGGCGCCGGCAGCAGATGCACCTCGTCGTAGACGATCAGGCCCCAGTCGCGGGAGTCGAAGAGCTCCAGGTGCGAGTAGACGCCCTTCCGCTTGGTCGTGAGGACCTGGTACGTGGCGATGGTGACCGGGCGGATCTCCTTGCGCGTCCCGCTGTACTCGCCGATCTCCTCCTCGGTGAGCGAGGTGCGCTTCACCAGCTCGTGCTTCCACTGGCGGGCCGAGACGGTGTTGGTCACCAGGATCAAAGTGGTGGACTTGGCGGTGGCCATCGCCCCCGCGCCCACCAGCGTCTTCCCGGCGCCACAGGGCAGCACGACGACCCCGGACCCGCCGTGCCAGAACCCCTCGACGGCCTGCTTCTGGTACGGCCGCAGCGCCCAGCCGTCCTCGTCCAGCTCGATCGGATGCGCCTCGCCGTCCACATACCCGGCCAGGTCCTCGGCGGGCCAGCCCAGCTTGAGCAGCGCCTGCTTGATCTGCCCGCGCTCGGAGGGGTGGACCGCCACCGTGTCCGGGTCGATGCGCTGGCCGACCAGCGGCTGGATCTTCTTCGAGTGCAGCACCTCCTGGAGGACCGGGCGGTCGGAGGTCTCCAGGACCAGGCCATGGGTGGGGTGCTTGAGCAGCCGCAGCCGCCCGTAGCGCGCCATGGTCTCGGCGACGTCCACGAGGAGGGCGTGCGGGACGGGGTAGCGGGAGTACTGCACGAGCGCGTCCACGACCTGCTCGGCGTCGTGCCCGGCCGCGCGGGCGTTCCACAGGCCGAGCGGGGTCACCCGGTAGGTGTGGATGTGCTCGGGAGCCCGCTCCAGCTCGGCGAAGGGGGCGATGGCGCGGCGGCAGGCGTCTGCCTGCTCGTGGTCTACCTCGAGCAGGAGCGTCTTGTCGCTTTGGACGATCAGCGGTCCGTTCACGCGCCTGGGCCCTTCATGATGGGGGTGGGGTGGCAAGCATCCAGTGTTACGCACTCGGGAGGGTGAACGGGAATGGAGTGTCGGACGGGTGTCGGCGGGGGATGCCAGACTGATGGCGACGGCTCCCGAGAAGGAGGTGGCGTGATGAGTGTCGCGCACGAGTACCACCCCGAGTCCTGGCCGGAGGGCCCTCTCAAGTACTTCAAGCAGGGGCACCCCGAGCCCTGGACGATAGAGGAAGTTCTTGCCTTGGGGGAGGAACGGGGAGAGCGGCGAGAACTTGTGGGGGAAATGCTCGTGATGTCACCAGCTCCGGGAACCAAGCACCAGCGGGCTTCATCCCGTCTGTGGCGCTTGCTGGACGCTGCCGTCGAGGCGGCCGGTGCGCCGGTGGAGGTGTTCGAGACGGTCAATGTGGTGCTGCCGGAGGGGCTGTTCATTCCGGACATCGCCGTCGTGGATGCCGCCGCCGCTGAGGAAGATCCGGTGACCTACGACGCCGAGGCGGTACTGCTCGTCGTCGAGATCGTCTCGCCGTCGTCCTCCGGCCGCCGCATGGACCGCCTGCTCAAGCCGCCTTTCTACGCGGATGCCGGGATCGAGCACCTGTGGCGGCTGGAGCTGGAGCCCGTCCCTGCGCTGATCGTCTCCCAGCTGGAGAACGGCCGCTATGTGGAGCGGCTCGCGGCCGAGGCTGGGCACACCACGTTGATCGAGAAGCCCTTGCCGGTGGAGGTTGACCCCGGAGCGCTGGTCCAGCAGAAGCGCTGACGGGCTGTACGTCGCTCACGCCGAGTCGTCCGCCAGTTCCGCGACCCCCGTGATCCGGTGCAGCGGGTATGTGCGCACCTCGTCGGCGGTGTGGTCGTACGCCGTGACGAAGCCGCCTTCGACGCGCACCGGGGCGATGACGCGCTGGCTGGCCGCGCCGTCCGCGTTGACGTAGCCGATCCAGACGGCCGAGCCGGTGAGGGCCGCGGCCTGCATGGTGGCGAGGGTGTCGGCGGAGGTGGTGCGGGGGAGCCGGCCGCTGTCGGTGGCGGACGCCGGGACCGGCTTGTGGGGGGCCGTCGCGGCGCGGTCACCTGCGCGGATGGCGCGCACCGCCGCGCCCAGAAGCGTGTCGTCGGGCATCGGCGGGCCCTCGGGCACGGGTGCGGGGGCCGAGCGGGGCGGGGTGCGGTGGGCCTCGGCGCGGGTGATCAGCACATCGCCCTCGGCGGACTCGGCCGCCGGCGCGTACCCCATCGCGCGCAGGCCCTCAAGCAGCGCGTCCGGCGCCGCCTGCGCGGCCAGCACGGTCGGTGCGAGGCGGCGCAGCCGCAGGCCGGCCGAGCGGCGGTCGGCGAGGATTTCGGCCAGCAGGGTGTCGTCGTCGCAGCGTACGTAGGCGGAGGCGGCGCCGACGCGGAGCCGGCCGTGCTTACGGGCCACGTCGTCGATGAGGTAGGCGAGCGGCTGGGGCACCGGGGTGCGGGAGTGCTCCGCGAGGAACGCGTGCAGGTCGGACGCCGCCCGCCCGGCGTCCAGCGCGCGGCGTACGGAGGCGGGTGTGAAGCGGTAGACCGTGGCGCCGCCCTTGGACTCCACCTCGGCCAGGACGCCGAGCGTCGCCGCGAGCGGCCGCTCCAGCGGGCCGGGCGCGACGGCGGTGAGGTCGGCCTGGAGGAGGACGTGGTCCAGCGGCTGGGGCAGCAGCGGCGCGAGCGGCCGCGCGGCCGTCGCCGCGGCGGCGGCAGCCTCGGATCGGAAGT
>NZ_JBSFMM010000163.1:0-26175 GCF_053599555.1 Streptomyces sp. NPDC000941 | reverse complement strand
GCGCCGAGCGGGGCGGGGGCGACGGCCATCAGCCGGGCGGCTGCGGAGACCCGGCCCATGAGGTCGTCGGGCACGATGGCCTGACGTACCGAAGGCCCCAGGACCATCGTGATGCCGAACGCGGCGGCGCGTACGACGATCGCCGCCCCCGCTGCCACCGGGCCGGCGCTGAGACCGAGGGCCAACTGGGCGCCGACCAGGAGGAAGGCGCTCAGCGTCAGCGCGCCCCCGATGCCGATCCGGTCGGCGAGCCGCCCGGCCAGCGCGGCGCCCGCCAGACCGCCCACCGCTTCGGTGGCCAGCAGCAGTCCGTATCCCGCCGGGCCGAGGCGCAGTTCCTCCTGGGCGAACAGGACGAAGACCGCCGTGCCGGCGCCGAAGGCCAGGTTTCCGACGGCGGGGCGCAGCGACAGCCCGAGTAGTACGGGGTTGCGCACCAAGTAGGCGGCCCCGGCGCGGGCTTCGGCGAGCAACGGACCTTTTTCGGTACGTGGCCTGGGAGGTGTTTTCGGCAGCGAGCGGATGGTCAGGGCGCTGAAGAGGAAGGTCAGGGCGTCCGCGAGCAGGGGTACGGCGCGGCCCAGGGAGAACATGGCGGCCCCCGCCGGCGGGCCGAGGAAGCCGTTCACGGCGGTCTGTGTGCCCTGCAACCGCGTGTTGGCCCGCTTCAGCAACTCGGTGTCCCGGTCGAGCAGTTCGGGCAGATAGGCGGAGGCGGCGGTGTCGTACAGGATCTGGCCGACGCACAGGAAGAACGCGAGCGCGATGAGCAGCGGGATGCCGATGAGCCCGGCGCACACACCGGCCACCGCCGCGAGGAGCAGCGCGGCGCGTGCGGCGTCCGAGATCCACAGGGTGCGGCGGCGGTCCCAGCGGTCGACGAGCGCGCCGCCGATCAGGCCGAAGAGCAGCCAGGGCACCCGGGTCGCGGCGGCGACCACGGAGATCACCACCGGGTCGCGCGTCACGCTCGCCGCGAGCAGGGGGAGGGCGGCCAGATGGACGCCGTCGCCGAATGCCGAAACGCCCGAGGCGGCCCATATCCGCCGGAACGCCTTCGGCAGTGCCGCCGGGCCGCCACGCCCCGGCGTCATACGCATGGCGGGTCGGCGAGCAGGTCGAGTAACTGTGCTCTGAGCTCCGATGAGCCCAGGAGATCCCGGCGGGCCGAGGCCGTCTGCCGGTGGCCGACCGATGGCAGGCCGGGCCAGTCGGGCGGCATCGTATGGCCGGCCGAGGAGAGGGCGACGCAACGGCCGGGGTAGGGGGAGAAGCCGGCGGATCTGGTGGCGAGGACGAAGTCCAGATAGGCGGTGTACCGGCTCGACAGCCCCACCACGGTCTCATCGTCGGTGGCACAGCCCAGCGCCTCGGCCAACGTCTCCCGTACGGTGCGCAGGACCCGCCGGCGCCACAGTTCCGGCTCGGCGTCCAGGGTGTCGTCCCTGACCAGCGCCTCGATCAGGTCCTCCACATCGTCCCGGCCGATCTGCCCCAGCGTGTTCACGAGCGCGTCGCGGAGGGTGTACTCGCCCGGGACGACAGGATCCGCGAGCAGCAGCCCCAGGGTCGGGACACCGCGCGCGGCGAGGTGCGCGATCGCGTCCTGGGCCAGCGGAGCCGCGGAGCAGAAGGCGGCGGCCAGCACGGCAGCCCCGTCCGGGACCGCCGATACGGCCGCGTCCACGTAGCAGGCGGCGGTGAAGGGGCGTACCGCGTCCGGGACCGTCACCAACCGGCCCGTCACCTCGGGCAGTTGCTTGAACAACAGGTCGAAGCCGCTCGCGACCCGGCGGCCCGGGAAGTCGAACGCGAGCACCACGGCGGATGGGTCGGGCCTCATTCACGTCCTCCGGGGTGGATACACATGGCGTCGGCCGCGCCGCGCCCGGTCGCGTGGCGCGTCGTCCACGGCGGCAGCGGCGGCAGTGGCTGTGGCCATGGCGGCGAGCGCCGACTTGTCGGTCTTGCCGTTCGGGCCGAGCGGCAGGTGGGGAATCTTCCGCAGCCGCTGGGGCCGCAGATGGGCGGGGAGCGTCGCGGCGAGGTGTCTGTTCAGCGCGGCCGGATCGACCGGGGCCCGTTCGTCCGCGTCCACGACATAGGCGACCAGGATGGTGTACCCGGACGCGATGACCTCCGTGGCACACGCGGCGTGGCGGACCCCGGGGAAGGAACTGACGGCGGATTCCACCTCTCCCAACTCGATACGGAAGCCACGCAGCTTCACCTGGTCGTCGCGGCGTCCGATGTAGTGCAGATCGCCCTCCGCGTCCCGCACGGCCCAATCGCCGCTGCGGTAGTGGCGGACCCCTCCTGCCCCGGGCCCGCCATCCACGAACCGCTCGGCCGTCAGCTCGGGCCGACCCAGGTAGCAGGCGCAGACACCCTCGCCCGCCACCCAGATCTCACCGGGCGTCCCGGGTGGCGCGGGGTTGCCGTCCTCGTCCCGCAGGGACACCCCGAGATGGGGCAGGGGCCGTCCGATGGGGCTGCGGCCCGGCTGTACGGACTCCAGCAGCTGAGGTGTCAGCCGGCAGAAGGTGACATGGACCGTGGTCTCCGTGATGCCGTACATGTTGATGAGTTCGGCCCCGGGCGCGATGCCCCGGCGCAGCCAGGCGCGCAGGTTCTCGGACTGCAGTCCCTCGCCGCCGAAGATCAGATAGCGCAGGGTCGGCCAGGCCGGTCCGTCGTCGGACACCTGGTCGAGCCGGCTGAAGACCGACGGCACCTGGTTGAGCACGGTGACGCCCTCGGTCGCGACCAGAGCCTTGAACGCATCGGGATCCGCCAACGTCTCCTTGTCCACCACGACCAGCCGCGCGCCGTACAGCAGCGCGCCCCAGATCTCCCAGACGCTGAAGTCGAAGCTCATCGAGTGGGAGAGCGTCCAGACGTCGGTGGACCGGAAGCGGAAGAGCGGTCGCGTATGGTCCATCAGGCTCAGCACGTTGTGGTGGCGGACCACGCACCCCTTGGGTAAACCGGTCGAGCCCGAGGTGTAGATGACGTACGCCACATCGTCGGGCACCCGCGGTGCGGGGCCCGCCGGACGGGCCGCGACGGTCAGGGCTCCGGCCGTGGCCACGGCCTCCTCGCGGGGGTCGCAGGGGCCGTCGGTGACGATCAGTCGGGCCGCGGAGTCGTCGAGGATGTAGCGTCGGCGGGCCTCCGGGTAGTCCGGGTCCACCGGTACATATCCGCAACCGGCCTTCAGCACGCCCAGCACCGCGACGGGGAGATGCGCTCCGCGCCCCACCCGTATCGCGACCAGCCGGTCCTCCCGCACCACCGGGGCCAGCGCGGCGGCGAGCTCGTCGCTGAGCCGGTCGAGCGTGCGATAGGTCAGGGATCCGCCCGTCCCGGTGACGGCCGTGTGGTCGGGGTGGGCCCTGGCGACGGCCTCGAATCTCGTGTGCAGAGTGTCGGACGGCACGGCGCTGACTCCTGATCTTAACGGGACACGACGTTCATATACGGAGGGAAGCCCTGCAGATTCGTGAAGTCGTGCTCAAGGACCACCAGGTCCCCCTCCGTGCGGGACTCGATGAAGCCGGAGAACTTGTACGTCACATACATCGCCCGGTTGCGATCGGTGGGCAGGAACTCGGCGAACAGCCGGACACCGGCCCCGCGCGCCTCGTGGACCAGGTGGTTGAGCAGCACGGAACCCACCCCGCGCGACATCACCCGGCACGACATCAGCAGCAGCTTCACGGTCCAGGCGGTCGAGTTCCGCTCGACGAGCGCGAGTCCGATCTTTCCGTATCCGCCGTAGCGGTCGGTCAGTTCGGTGATCAGGAGCAGATGGTCCGGTGATGTGCGCAGCGCGTCGAGTTCGTCGTACGAGTAGGTGTAGCCGGTCGAATTCAGCTGGTGGGTGCGGACGGTGAGCTCTTCGAGCCGGCGAAGGTCCTCCTCGCGCGCGGGGGAGATGGTGAACGTCATGTCCAGCGAGGCAAGGAACTCGTCCGCCGTCCCCGAATGGCCGTCCTCGGCCTGCTTGCGCCGTTCGTCGGCCCGGTAGAGCAGCCGCCGGTTTCTGGCGTCCGCGGTGACGTCGCGCACCTGGAATTCGGGGAGGTCGGGCAGGAGTGATACCTCTGTGGCGTCGAAGCACCGCACCTCGGGCAGGGCGAAGGCGACCTCGTCGCGCTCGAACGGCTGATCGTCGACGAAGGCGAGGGCGTCCACGCCGATGTTGAGCGCCGCCGCGATGGCCTTCAACGACTCCGACTTGCTGCCCCAGGTGATCTGGGGGTGCAGGAAGTACTCGTCCAGGCCGAGTTCACGCAGCTTCGCCCGGGCGGTCCCGGCGTCGTTACGGCTCGCGACGGAGTGCAGGATCCCGCGCTCGTCCAGGGCCTCGATGATCCGCGGGACATCGGGGCGCAGCCGGACCCCGGGGTCTTCGAGGAGCACCCCGTCCCACAGCGTGTTGTCCAGATCCCAGACCACGCACTTGACCGTCATATGCCGCTCCTCTCCGCCGCGGGGGCCGGCCGGTGCCGTCCCGGTGAGAACTCCTGGAACGCGTACTCCGCCAGATTGACCTCGTGGATCTGGGAGCTTCCCTCGATGATCTCCATGACCTTGGCGTCGCCGTAGTGACGCCGGACCGGATAGCCGGCGGCGCAGCCGTTCGCCCCGTGGATCTGCACCGCGTCCGAGGCGCAGCGCACGGCGGCGGTGGACGCGAAGTACTTGGCGAGCGAAGTGGCCGCGAGAGCGTCGGGGGCGCGTTCGTCACGCAGCCGGGCCGCGTCCAGACACAGCAACTCGGCGGCCCGGTGATCCGTGAACATCCGGCTGATCATCTGCCGGACCAGCTGATGCTCCTTGAGGGGAGCGCCGAACTGCTCGCGCCCGCCCGCATAGCCGACGGAGGCCGTAAGACAGGCGTCGATGATGCCGAGGCAGCCCCAGGCCACGGTGTAACGGCCGAGGTCGAGGGCGGCTCCGGCGATATGGGACACCCCGAGGCCCGGCCGGCCGAGAAGGTTCTCATCGGCCACCGTGCATCCATCGAGGCGCACCTCGGCGGTCATCGACGCCCTGATCCCCATCAGCTCGGTGATCGGTTCGGTGGTCAGCCCCTCCGTGCCGCGCTCCACGAGAAAGGCGGTCGGCCCCTGCTCCGTACGCCCGATCACGAGGAACACATCGGCGATCTGCCCGTAGGTGATCCACTTCTTGCGGCCCCGCAGCAGCCATCCACGGCCGTCCGGAACGGCGCGCGTGGTGACGCCCGCCGCATCGCTGCCGACCTCGGGTTCGGACAGGGCGAACGCCCCGATCCGCTCGCCCGTCGCAAGGAGCGGAAGCCACCGCCGCCGCTGCGCCCCGCTGCCCCACCGCGCGATCGCGTGCGCCACCATGGTGTGCACGGTGAACAGGCTGCGCACCGACGAACACGCCCGGCCCAGTTCCGCGGCGAGCAGCCCCACCGTGACCGCGTCACCTCCGCCCCCGCCGAACTCCTCGGGGATCGGCAGCCCCAGGTAGCCGCGGTCGGCCAGCGCCTTGATCACCGCGTCCGGAGTGTGCTGGTCGCGGTGGAAGTCCTCGGCGTACGGAGCCACGACACGGTCGGTGAACTTCCGGAACTCCGCACGGACGGCCCGGTGACCCGCGCTGATGCTCACTGTGCGGCGGATGCGCTGAGCTTGCCGCTGACGAAGAGATCCAGCGCCTGTACGGACCGGAAGTTGTCCGGGTGCAGATCGTCGTTCTCCACGGTGATGCCGAACTCGTGCTCCACGAATGCCACGATCTGCATGGCGAACAAGGAGTTCACCAAGCCGAGTTTGAAGAAGTCCTCCTCGGGCCGCAGCTCTCCCACCGGAAAGAAGCGGGAGAGATAGTCGGTGATACGGCTGCGCACATCACTTTCCATGATCACTGTCCCCTCTGGATACGCTCGATTTCCCGGGCGAGCCGCGCGACCGTGGCCGGCTGGTCGAAGATGTGGCGCAGCGGGAGGTCGATGCCCAGCTCCCTGCGCAGACGCCCGATCACGGCGGCGCCCTGGAACGAGTTGCCGCCGAGCTCGAAGAAGTCGGTGTCCATGTCGAGCACGTCGACGTCGAGCTCCGCGGCCCAGACGGCGGCGACGCGCGCCTCGAGGTCGGTCGGGGCCTTTGACAGCCCGGCCTGCGGCAGCAGCCGGAACACCGGTTCGCCCGGGGAGGCCACGGCGGTGGCCAGGATGTCCCGGAGGGCATCGAGTATCCGGTCGGCCGTGTCCTCGCCGAGCACATCCTCGCGCCATCCCACGGTCAGGCCGAGGACGGACTCCCGTTCCGTAAAGGCGAACTCCAGCGGGGAACGGCTCATGGCGGCGCCGAGATCGAGGACGTCCAGGGCCAGCCCTGATACGTGCGGAAGGCGCAACTCCCGGCGCCGGCGCAGCGTTACGCGGCCCTCCTCCAGGTGTTCACCGCCCGGCCCCAGGGCCAACGACTTGCCGATGTGGTCGACGACATCGGCGAAGGGCGGGCCGCCCGCCAGATCGACCCGTACGCGCAGCGCCTCCTCGAAGGGACCGACGGCCCGGTCAAGGCCGGGCCGCGGCCGTTCGTCCGTGACAAGGTCGATGACGTGCTCGCGCCCTTGGTCCGTGGGCGCGTCGGCGTCCACGCTGTCCAGGAGCACGGCGACGGCCGCGAGGGCCACGGCGGAGCACGGCACGCCCGCCGCGCGCGCCATGCTGCGGATCCCCGCCGCCGTCGCCCCGGGCAGATCGGTGGACACTGTCCTGATGCGGTGCACCGGGCGGGCCGGCCGGCCCACCTGGCTTCCGGCCGCCGGGGCCGCGGCCGGTAGCGACTCGAGGGCGCCGGCGGCGAAGGCTCCGTACGCCTGCCACAGCTCCTCGGTCAGAATGTCCAGCGAGCGGGTGTCTACGCGGCCGCGGTGTGCGGAGGCGAGGACGGCGTACCAGTCCTCGTCGACCTGGAGCGCGGTCAGCCGGACCAGAGGATGCGTGGCCGTGTCGTACGGCAGCCACATCCGCTCCAGCAGCCGGTCGACGGCCGCCGCGGAGCGTTCCTCGGGCGGCAGTGTCCGCAGATCGACGACGTCCACCGGCGCGGCGGCGCACGGTGCCCCGTGTCGCCCCGTCAACCAGTCGGCGGCCTGCCGCAGAACAGCCAGGTCGAGCGTCCCCTCCACATCGACCACGACGGTCGCGACATCGTCGCCGGGCCGTACGAGGCGACTGTCCATCTGTCCTCCTCACAGGACCGCGGCGCCGGGCGCGCCGACGGGTAGACGGCTTCAGCTGCTGCTCAGGCGCCGGACGATCTGCTCGACCACCGCTTCGCGTGAGTCGGCCAGGAAAAGATGGCTTCCCGTGAACTCCTCCCAGTCGAAGGCCCCTTCGGTGAGTGCTCCCCAATGCCGCAGCCGGTCCAGGGGCACGTGGACATCGCCACTGCCGCGGAACGCGGTGGTGGGACAGGTCAGCCGTCTGCCCGGCGGGCTCTGGTAGGACTCGGCGATGGTGAGATCGGCGCGGATGGTGGGCAGGAACAGCCGGCGCAGCTCGGGATCGGTGAGGATCACTTCCGGCGTGGCCTCCATCCGGCGGAGCTCCGCGATCAGCTCCTCGTCGGGCATGTGGTGCCATGGACGGCGAGGCGCGCCGAGGTTGGGTGGTCTGCAGCCGGAGACGAAGACGTGGTCGGGCTGAACTTGGTGTTCTTCGCGCATCCGGTCGGCCAGCGACCAGGACACGATGGCCCCCATGCTGTGGCCGAAGAACACGAACGGCCGGTCGAGCAGGGGCAGCAGAGTACGCTCCAGGGCGTCGAGCAGCGGATCCAGCAGGCTCGTCGGAGGCTCGAGGAGGCGGTCCTCGCGCCCGGGGAGCTGTACGGCCCACAGCTCGATATGCGCGGGGAGCAGACGTCCCCACTCCTGGAAGACGGAGGCGCCGCCACCTGCGTACGGGAAACAGAGCAGCCGCGGCCCGGTGTCGCGGCGCGGCCCCAGCCGCCTCAGCAGCGGCGGGGGACCGTCCCCGGAAGAGGCTTCGGCCCGGCTGGCCGAGGGCGCGCCGGACACGTCGGGCACCGGTGAGGTCAGCCTGGCGACCCGTTCGGCGAAACCACCGACGGTGGGCGCGCCGAACAGGCTGACCAGCGGGATGTCCAGGTCGAAGAGCGACCTCACCCGGGCCACGACCTGGGTCGCGAGAAGGGAATGTCCACCCAGGGCGTAGAAGTTGTCGTCGCGGCCGATGCCCTCGATGCCCAGCACGTCCTGCCAGACGGTGGCGATCGCCGCCTCGCGCTCACCGTCGGGCGCCACGAACGCCGTGTCCAGCTGGGGGCGCGGATGGCGACGGGCCTCGGGCGCGGGGGAGCGGGCGGGCTCGTGGCCGGGGTGTCCGACCCAGCGGTCGAGGCGCGCTTCCAGATCACTCGTGACGACACTGACCTGCGGCTCGTCGCACCATTCCATGAGGCGCCGCACCACGCGGACACCGTCGTCGGGCGCGATGGCGTAGCGTGGTGTGCGATCGGACCGCCGCGAGGTGTCCGGCTCCGCCCACTCCTCCAGATTGACGCTGATCCAGCGCCTGCCCGTGAGCGCCCGCTGCCGGCAGGCGGTGGCGTCCAGGTACGCGCTGCCCGCGCTGTGGCCGGTGAGGCCGATACCGCCGAGCAGGGCCGCGTTGGACGAGACGAGGAGGCAGAAGTCCAGCTCCGCGTCGCCGAACAGATCCACCAGGACTCGGCAGCCTGCGACCTGCGCGCGCGGAACGGCGTCGGCGCAGTCCTGCCCCGTGGCGAGCTCCCCGAGCGGGGCGACGGCCTCGCGAGCGGGTGAGCCCTCGGCCTGCACCACCGCGTTGACCTGGCCGAACACCTTCTCCACCGCGTCGATGGCGGCACGGGTCGAGGTGCGGTCGGTGGTGTCGGCCCGTACCACGAGGACGTCCGCGCCGCGGTCCCGTATCGCGCACAGCCGCACGATGAGCCTGCTCGTGGGATCGTCCGGACCGTACTCGGCCGGCCAGTCGGGCCAACGCTCGGCTGCCGGGAAGGAGACACCGGTGACCAGAGCGAGTCTGGCCCGGGCGCGGGTGGCGAGTTCATCGGCGATGTCCAGGCCGATCCGGGACAGTCCGCCGGTGATCAGACAGACCCCGCCCGGCCGCAGCGGATAGGGGGCGGGGCCGGTGTCGGACAGCGGCAGCGGTTCGAGCCCAGGCAGCCAGCGGCGGTCGCCGCGGAAGGCGGTCAGCCGCTGGGTGGCCCGCGGGCGCGTGGGTTCCCTGACGACCGTAAGGAGCCGTTCGGTCAGGGCCGCGGGGCGCTCGGCCCACGTACCGGCATCGACGATGTCGACGCTCACCTTCGGGTACTCCTGGGGGACGCACAGCGCGGGACCTCGCAGGGCGGCCGTTTCCGGGCGGAGTACGTCACCGCTCTCGACCGCGGCGATACCGCTCGTCACCACCCAGATCCGCAGTGGCTCGTCCTCGGTACGGGGGGCCGGCGCGTGTCCGTCGGCACGGGGGGCGGCCAGCGCGCGGGCCGTGTACGCCAGGCTCCGGAAGCCAAGGGTCAGGGCCCGCGCCGGATCCTCCCGTGGCCCGTGGCCCGGGTCCAGGCTCCACAGATGCGCGACATGGGTGCAGTCGAAACCGGTCCGGGTGAGGTGGTCCGCGAGGGCGTCGTAGTCCTCGGAGCGCGCCGGGTCGATCCGGATCCGCAGCTTGTCGACCGGCTCGAATCCCGTGCCGGGTTCGACCAGGAGCGCTGCCCCGCCGCCTGCGAGGATACGGCCGGCCAGGGCCCGCGCCACTCCGCCGCCGTCCGCGAGGATCAGCCAACGCTCCCCGGCGGCCGTGGTGTTCCGCGGATCGGCCACCGGAAAGGGAAGCGAGCGCCATGACGGGGCGAAGACCCGCTCCCCGGTGTCCCGCTCCCCGGTGTCCCGCTCCCCGGTTTCCGCGCCGGAAGCGGGGACGGCGCCCGGCACAGGCGGGTCCACCCAGGCGCGGGTGCGCTCGAACGGATAGCTCGGCAGGGGCACCCGGCCCGGTTTCCGCGGTGCGTGCACGGCGGGCCAGTCGACATCGGCGCCCGCCAGCCACAGCCGGCCCAGGACGTCATGGAGGAGTGAGGTGTCCCTCTCCCGGTGGTCGTACCAGGCGCGTACGGAGGGGAGGACCAGCCCGTCCACGGGCCGGTCCGCGTCGAGCAGCTGCTCGGCGGCCAGCGAGCACAGAGCCTGGCCGGGGCCGAGCTCGAGGAGGACGTGATCGCGGTCCGCGCACAACTCCCGCAGCCCGCCCGCGAAGTCGACGGTGCGCGCACTCTGCCTGCCCCAGTACGCGGGGTCGGTGGCCTCGGCGGCGGTCAGCCACGTCCCCGTCATATTGGAGAGCAGCGGAGTCGCCGGCGGCGACAGCTCGACCGTGCGCAGCGCCTCGGTGAACGGGGCGACCATCGGCTCGAGCGACGGGGTGTGAAAGGCGTGCCGGGTCCCGAGGGGCCGACAGGCGATCTCCTCGGCCGACAGCTCCCGCGCCAGTGCGTCCACCGCCTCGGAAGGACCGGCCACCACGGTCAGCCGCGGGCCGTTGAGAAGGGCGATGGAGAGCCCGCTGCCGGTCAGGCGCGGGCGGAGCGCGTCCGGTGACAGCGACACGGCCAGCATCGCCCCACCGGGCAGCTCGTCGATCAGCCGGGCCCGGTGCACGATCAGGCGCAGCGCGTCGTGGAGGGTGAACACCCCGGCGACGGTCGCGGCCACATACTCGCCGAGGCTGTGCCCGATGAGGGCGGCGGGCCGTACCCCCCAGGCGGTCAGCTGCCGGGCGAGCGCGTACTCGACGCAGAAGACGGCCGGATAGGCCAGCGTGGTGGCGCGCAGTTCGTCCTCCGGCGGGGCGCCGCTGAACATCCCGGCCATATCGAGCCGGCCGCGTGCGCGGGGCCCCTCGACTCTCGGGGCGCCGCGCTCCGGGTAGAGCACATCGCGTAGATCGATGCCGAGGTGCGGGCG
Organism: Streptomyces sp. NPDC000941; assembly: GCF_053599555.1. Taxonomy (NCBI): domain Bacteria; kingdom Bacillati; phylum Actinomycetota; class Actinomycetes; order Kitasatosporales; family Streptomycetaceae; genus Streptomyces; species Streptomyces sp. NPDC000941. The sequence continues at coordinate 15,150 of NZ_JBSFMM010000163.1, read as the reverse complement.
CAAGGACTCGGCACACTCGTCGACGGCGGCGGCGAAGACGGGCTCGTCCTCGTAGAGGTCCTGGGTCATGCCGACGTACTGGTCACCGACGCCGGAGAACATGAACGCCACCGTGCGTCCCTGTCTGGCCTCGCGCAGCTTCCGCCAGCGCGGGTCCCCCGTGGCGGACAGCAACTCCACCGCGTCCTCGTGGTCCCGGCAGACCACACTCCTGCGATGGGCGAATCTCGCCCGGCCCACCTGTGTGGTGTACGCGATGTCGGCGAGGGACTGTTCCGGGTGATCACGCAGCTGGTCGGCGAGCCGGTTGGTGGCGTGTTCGAGCGCGTCGGCGGTCTTGGCGGAGAGCATCAGCACCTGGGGGCGCGCCCCGGCGGGTGTCGGCGCCCGTCGGGGCGGTTCCTCCAGTACGACATGGGCGTTCGTGCCGCCGAAGCCGAAGGCGCTGACCCCGGCCCTGCGCGGTGTCGCGCCCCGCGGCCACGCGCGCAACTCGGTGTTCACATAGAACGGGCTGCGCTCGAAGTCGATCTCGGGGTTGGGGGTCTTGAAGTGGAGCGACGCGGGGATCTGCCCGTGGCTCAGTGCCAGGGCGGCTTTGATCAGCCCGGTGACCCCGGCCGCCGTGTCGAGATGGCCGACATTGGTCTTCACCGACCCCAGGGCGCAGTAGCCCACCTGGTCCGTGGTGTCGCGGAACGCGCGGGTGAGCGCAGCCACTTCGGCGGGGTCGCCGAGCCGGGTGGCCGTGCCGTGGGCCTCGACGTAGCTCACCGTATCGGCCGTGACCTCGGCGACCCGCTGCGCGCGTACGATCACCTCGGCCTGGCCGCTGATCCCCGGTGCCGCGAAGCCGACCTTGCCGGCGCCGTCGTTGTTGACGGCGGACCCCTTGATCACCGCTTGAATCGTGTCCCGGTCGGCGACCGCCTCCGGGAGGCGTTTGAGCACGACGGCCGCCACGCCGTTGCCGAACACCGTTCCGGCGGCCTCCGCGTCAAAGGCCCGGCTGTGCCCGTCGGGGGACGCGGTGCTGCCCGGCATTCTGAGGTATCCGGTCAGCTGTGGCGGGGTGACGGTGGCGCCGCCGACGAGCGCCAGATCGCACTGGTAGCTCAGCAGCGCGTCGACGGCCAGATGCGTGGCGACCAGGGAGGTGGAACAGCCCGTCTGCACGGCCAGACTCGGCCCGCGCAGATTCAGATGGTAGGAGACCCGGGTGGCGAGGAAGTCCTTGTCGTTTCCCATCAGAAGCATCGGGGAATCGGCGTCCGACACGTCCGGATTTCTGAGGAGATTGCGCAGAAGATAGCGGCTCAGTCCCATACCGGCATAGACACCGATGGCGCCGTCATAGGTGAACGGATCGTAGCCCGCGTGCTCCAGCGACTCCCATGCGGTTTCCAGGAAGAGCCGTTGTTGCGGATCAAGCAGCGCGGCCTCTCTCGGAGAGTAGCCCCAGAACTGGTGGTCGAAGAGCGATACTCCTGGTATGAGGCCCGCGGTGTTCACGAAATGAGGGTGACGACGCCGCTCGGCCGAAACCCCGAGGCTGTCCAACTCTTCTTCCGTACACGGCTTTATGGACTCGACTCCGTCGCGCAGATTCTCCCAGAAGGTGTCGATGTCGTCCGCACCGGGCACATGGAGAGCCATTCCGATCACAGCGATGTCATCGGCCCCGTACGGCTGCTCGGTCATAGGCGGTCCCCTGGGTCCGGGCCGCGAAAGGTACGGCGGTGCCGTCGCTGCTGCTGGGCGCGGAGCCTGCTCTCGTCGAACGCGCCCGCTTCCCGGTCCTGTGAGCTGCTGAGATAGGACACCAGCGCGGAAACGGTGGGAAGATCGAAGAGCGCCGTCAGGGGGAGGTCGGGGGCGATCGATTCACGTAATCGCATATGCACTCGGGCCAGCTGTAACGAGTTTCCCCCCAGGTCGAAGAAGTTGTCGTAGAGCCCGACAGAATCGATCTTCAGCACCTCACGCCATATGGCCACGATGTGCTGCTCGATTTCGGGTGGGGGAGGAACCCGCATTCCTTGCAGCCTCTCCGTCGGAAGGTGTTTCGGCCCGGGTGCCGACCGGTGTCGGTCTCACTCCTCGCGCGCGCGATGCCGTGCGTCGATAAGGCGCTGCAGCCGGCCGCCGCGCGTCACCGCTGCCTGCGATACCGTCGGCGCCGCCGGGCGCAGTTCGGCGAGGGGCACGGACGGATCGGCGGTCACGCGGTCAACGACCGTCCGGAAGGCGGCCGCCAGGGCGGTGGCCCGTTCGGGGGTCAGCCGACCCGTGTCGTAGTTGACGCGGAACGCGAAGCGGCCGGCGTCCGGCTTTCCGTAGAACCCGACGTCGACCTGTGGAGCCATATGCTCGGGTGGCAGGAAGGCGGCCACCTGGAAGATGGTCAGAAAGGTGGGGTTCCGCCCGCCGTCGCGCCGGGGGTTGGCCTGTTCCACCGCCAGGTCGAAGGGGTAGCGGCTGTGCTCGTACGCCCGCAGACTCTTCTCGTTGACCAGCGCCGTCGCGTCGGCGAAGGTGACAGCGCCCGACAGATCGGCCCTGACCGCCACCATATTGGCGAAGAGCCCGACGAGCTCCATCAGCTCCATGGAGTGGCGCCCGGAGAACGGCACGCCGATGATCAGTTCGTCGTCGCCGGTCAGCTGGGTGAGGGCGACGGCGTAAGCGCTCATGAACAGGGTGTTGACCGTGACGCGCACACCGCGCGCCGCCGCCCGGGCCGCCACGGTGGTCTCCGCGTCGAGATGGAACGTCATGGAGGCGAAGGTGGTGCCTCCCGGCGAGGTGGCGGGGCGCCCGCCGTCGGCGAGGCGCAGCCGGGGCAGCGGGGGGCGCAACTCCGCACGCCAATACGCGGCCGAAGCGACGCCTTCCGCGCTCGCGAGCCATGCCGGCTCCTCGCGGACATGACTTTCGTAGGACGTCGGCAGCGCCGGCAGGTCGGGGGGCGTGCCTTTCTCGAGCATGTCGGCGAAGGCTATCAGCTCACGCTGCACAATCGCGTTGCTGAGGCCGTCCGATATGAGATGGTGCACATTCAGATAGAGCCGGAATCGGTCATCCGCAAGCTTGAACAGACAACCTCTCAGGAGAGGGCGGGAAAAGTCGAAGGGCTTCGCGTTGTCAGCGCGTATCTGACGGTCGAACTCTTCCGCTGGATCGGCGTGCGACGTGAGATCGGACAGCGGCAGTTCGAACCGGTAGTGGGGGAGTATGGATTGGCGAGGCCCATCGGGCCCGGTGCTGAATACGAGTCGAAGCGCGTCGTGCCGGGCGATCAGAAAGTTTAGCGCAAATTCCGTGCGTTCGCGGTTTGTTCCGGGACCGAGATCGGTCCACATCGGAAGATTCTGTTCTGTCCCGGTGTCATCGAGCAGTTTGAGGAGCCAGAGTCCGCGTTGCGCGTGTGACAGTGAGAAGGCCGTCCCTTCAGGGCTCGGCGTCGCGGCATCTTTCATCACCCATCCCCGTCTGCAGTCGCACCGTTGAGAGATGCTGCTGCACTGGTTCGGTTGTGGTCATATGCCGCATGTTATTATTGCTTCATGGTGGGCTCATGTCAACTAGTGTGTGTGCGGTGAGGAAATCTGACACGGACCCTGGGGTTCCGGACTCTCGCAGCGCGGGGCGTTACCTATGGTGGCTGATCACCAGCCAGCGCCATCGCATTGTCACCGGCTCGCTATTGGGCAGTTTATGGATGGTTGGACTGACTCTTCCGCCGTATCTGCTGTCCCGGGCGATTGACGACGGCCTCGTGCCCGGCCGTTCGGGGGCGTTCATGGGCTGGGTCGCGGCCCTGCTCGGAGTCGGCGTCCTCAACGCCTGGCTGGGCATCATGCGGCACCGCACGATGACGAAAGTCAGGATGGACGCCGTCTTCCGTACGGTCCGCAGCGTGGTCGGACAGGCCACCCGGCTGGGCGCGGAACTGCCCCGTCATGTCACCGCCGGAGAAGTCGTCACCATCGGCATCTCCGATGTCTGGCGGATCAGCCAGACCTTGACCATCACCGGGCCCGGTGTCGGCGCCGCACTCGCCTATGTGGTGGTCGCCGGGCTGCTCTTCTCCGTCTCCGTGCTGCTCGCCGTCGTGGTGCTGCTCGGTGTGCCGCTGCTGGCCGTGCTGGTCGGCCCGCTTCTCGGCCGACTTCAGAGCGTGGAAACCGCGTACCGCGCCCACCAGGGCACTCTCACCGCCCGATTCGTGGACATGGCCGGCGGACTGCGTGTCCTGAACGGCCTGGGTGGCAAGAGCATGTACGCCCAGCGCTACGGGCGTGAATCGCGGCAGCTCATGGCCGAGGGATACCGGGTCGGCGCGGTGACCAGTTGGATCCAGGCGCTCGGGGTCGGCCTGCCCACGCTGTTCCTGGCGGCGGTGACCTGGCTGGCGGCCCGGCTCGCGGCCCAGGGGAGCATCAGCGTGGGCGAACTCGTCGCGGTCTACGGCTATGTCGCGGTCCTCGTCGTGCCCGTGTCCTTCTTCATCGAAGGGGGCTACGACCTCGGCCGCGGGCTGGTCGCCGCCCGCCAGGTGATCCGCTTCCTCAATCTGCGCCCCGAACGGCCCGACGCCATCCCCGCCGCCGCCCCGCCCCCGACCCCGTCCGAGCTCCACGACCCGGACTCCGGTGTCACGGTCGCCCCCGGTGAACTGACCGCGCTGGTCGGAGCCGTCGCCGCGGAGACCTCGCTGGTGGTCGACCGGCTCGCCGGGTTCGTCGACTCGGCGGCCGTATGGGGCGGCACCCGCCTCGACGCGTGCGCCCGCGCGGATCTGCGCGCCCGGATCGTGGTCGCGGACAACGAGGCCGACCTCTTCTCCGGCCCGCTGCGCGAGGTCATCTCGGGGCGGCACGACCGGGACGAGCGGACCCTCACCTCGGCGGTGCACACCGCGGCGGCGCAGGACATCGTGCACGCACTGCCCGACGGGCTCGAAGCGGCCGTCACCGCGCAGGGCGGCAACCTCTCCGGCGGCCAGCGACAGCGCATACGCCTCGCCCGCGCGCTGGCGGCCGACCCCGAGGTGCTGTTGGCCACCGACCCCACCTCGGCGGTCGACGCGCACACCGAAGCGGTCGTCGCGGCCCGGCTGCGCGCCGCGAGGTCCGGCCGTACCACCCTCGTCACCACCACCTCGCCACTCCTCCTCGACCACGCGGACACCGTGTACTACCTGGTCGACGGCGTCGCCGCCGCGGTCGGCGGCCACCGCGAACTGCTGTGCTCACAGCCCGGCTACCGCCGGCTCGTCTCCCGAGGCGGGGAGGACGAGGACGGCGACGACGACGGGGACGGCGCCGAGGGCGAGGACGGGGACACGACTCACGACGACCGGAGACCTGGTCCGTCCGCCCGTCCTTCCGAAAGGACCGCCCGATGAAGACCGGGACCAAGGCGGCGTCCTCACCCGAACCCGAACCCGAACCCGAATCCGGACCGGGTTCCGGGCTGCTGCCCGTAGCCGACCCGCGCCGGGCCCGCCGGGCCGCGTTCGGGCTGATCAAAGCGGACGGCCGCGCCTTCGCCGTGGTGGTCCTCCTCAACGCGCTGGCCGCGGCCGCCGGTCTCGTCGGGCCGTGGCTGCTCGGCCGCATCGTCGACACCGTCAAACGCGGCGGCACCGTGGCCGACGTGGACCGCCTAGCCGTCATTATGCTCGTGTGCTCGCTGGCCCAGCTGCTCCTCTCCCGGTACGCCCGGTACGCCGGCCACCGCTTCGGCGAACGGACATCGGCGCGGATCCGCGAGCAGTTCGTCGACCGGGTGCTCGCGCTGCCCGCGTCCGCCGCCGAACGCGGTGGCACCGGCGACCTCACCGCGCGCGGCACCAACGACATCGCCACCGTGGGCACGACGCTGCGCGACGCGGGGCCCGAGGTGTCCATGGCCATGGTCCAGGTGCTCTTCGTCCTCGGGGCGGCCTTCGCCCTCGACCCGCTCCTCGGCGGCATCGGGGTCGTCGCGCTGCTCGGCATCTGGTTCGCCGCCCGGTGGTATCTGCGCCGCGCCCACCCCGCCTACCTCGCCGAGGGGGCGGCCGACTCCGCACTGGCGGAAGTACTCGTCACCACGGCGGCAGGCGCCCGCACCGTGGAGGCCCTTGGCCTCCAGGAACGCCGCGTCGCGGCTTGTGTGGCGGCCATCGAGCGGGTCCGGAGCGCTCAGCACCGGACGCTGTTCCTGCGCAGCGTGCTGTTTCCCGCCATCGACGTCTCCCAGGTCCTGCCGGTGGTCGCGGTGCTGATGGCGGGCAGCGCGCTGTTCGAACAGCAGGCGGTCAGCCTGGGCACGGTGGTGGCCATGGCGATGTACTTCCGGCAGCTGTCCACACCGATGGACACGGTCCTCCTGTGGATGGAGCAACTGCAGGGCAGCGGGGCGTCCTTCGCCCGTATCGAGGGCGTCGGCCTGGTCGCGAAGGAGCGGCGGACCGATGCCGACGCGCCCACCCCGGCCGACGACCGCATCGAGGTACGGGATGTCCGCTACGCCTATGACGGCAGTGGTGAGGACGTGCTGCACGGTGTGGACCTCAGCGTCCGCCCTGGTGAGCGCATCGCCGTCGTCGGCCCGTCGGGGGCGGGCAAGACCACGCTCGGCCGGCTGCTCGCCGGCGTCGACGAGCCGCGGACCGGCGCGGTGACGGTGGGCGGTGTCCCGGTCGCCACCCTCGCCCCGGACAGACTGCGCAGACAGATCGTCCTCGTGACCCAGGAACACCATGTGTTCGCCGGTACGGTGCGTGACAACCTGCTGCTCGCGGCTCCGGCCGTGACCGACGACGAGTTGCGGCAGGCGCTGGCCGTCGTGGGCGCCGAATGGGCGGCGGGGCTGCCCGACGGGCTCGACACACAGGTGGGCGCCGACGGACACCGGATCGACGGCGCCCAGGCGCAGCAACTGGCCCTGGCCCGGGTGGTCCTGGCCGATCCGCACACCTTGATACTCGACGAGGCCACCGCGCTCCTCGACCCCACGACCGCCCGCCACACCGAACGGGCCCTGGCGGCGGTGCTGGAAGGACGTACGGTCATCGCCATCGCGCATCGACTGCACACCGCACACGACGCCGACCGGGTCGCCGTGATGGCCGACGGGCGGCTCACCGAGTTGGGCACGCATGACGAGCTCGTGGCCCACGGTGGCGCCTACGCCCGACTCTGGAACTCTTGGCACGGCGGATCCTGACGTGCCACTTCCCCATCCGTCCCCGTCCGCACACCCACACCGAGCCGTGCGAGGGCGCTCAGGGCCTCCCGTACTCCGGTCCTGTCGTCCTCCGCACGGCGCATCGTGGACAGGACGGCGGCCGCCGTGGCGCCGTCCGCCACGCTCTGCCGCAGCGCGGGCACCAGCACCGGGTGTGCGCTGATCTCGACCAGGACGTTGTACTTCTCCGTCAGCAGGCGCCTGGTCGCCGCGGCGAGCTCCACCGGCCGACGGAGGTTTCTGACGAAGTAGTCCGGGGTGATGTCCACCCAGTCGAGCCAGTCGCCCGTCACCGACGACACCATCGGAAGGCGCCCGGGACGCGCCGTGATCCCCTCGACGGCCTTCCTGAGATCATCCGCGATCAGGTCGATGGCCGGGCTGTGGGCGGGAAGGTCGACGCGGATCATGGCACACGGCACATCGCGTTCGGTCAGCTCCGTGACGATCGCCTCCAGCTCGGTCCGGTCCCCGGCCAGCCCTGTGGTCCGCGGCCCGTTCTTCGTCGCCACATGGACCCGGTCGCCGCCTCGCTCCGCCAGATACGCGTCGAGCTCGGCCGCCGGCAGCTCGATGGCCGCCATCCCGCGGTCAGGGCCCGCCACGCGGCGTTGCTGACCGCTGTAGTGGCAGATCAGCAGCGCCGCGTCCGCGACGTCGAGGATCCCCGCGATCACACACGCCGCGATCTCTCCGACGCTGTGTCCGACAACCGCCTCCGGGCGGGCCCCGGCGGCTTCCAGCGAGCGCGCGATGCCGACCTGCAGCGCGAAGACGACCGGCTGCATGACCCCCACGTCACCGGTTCTGGCCTCCGGCTCGTCGAGAAACAACTCCCGCACCAGGGACCAGCCCGTATGCCGGGCCAGCTCGCGGTCGCACTCGTCGAGGGCGTCGCGGAACACCGGGTCTGCTGCGTACAGCCGGCGCCCCATGCCCACCCACTGCTGACCGTACGGAGAGCAGACGAAGGCCAGCCTGGGGCCACCCGTGAGGTCGGCCGCCGACACCGCAGGCGTGGCGGTGGGACGGCGATCGCGCCGCCGTGCCGGGCGCTGCCGAGCCGAGAGGTGTACGTCCGCTCCGCCGAGCGCGCTGAGCGGCAGGTCGGGCTCGTCGGCCACCGTGTCGAGCAGCGCGATGAACTCGGCCGTCAGCCGCCGCGCCTCCTCGGGCGGGAACAGATCGAGGGCGTACGTGAGCGTGGTGTCCACACCGTCCGGCGCCCGGCCGTCCGCGAAGGCCTCGACCAGCTCGAAACGGAGGTCGAAGCGGGTCCTCTCCTCATAGACGGGCTCGGCCCGCACCGTCAGCTCCGGCAGCCGGAACTCGGGGGCCGCGTTGTTCTGGAACGCGAGCATGACCTGGAAGAACGGATGCCAGGCGGGCGACCGTGGCGGATTGAGCGCCTGGACCAGCTGGTCGAACGGCACTTCCTGATGGGCGAACGCGGCCAGGTCCACATTCCGCACCCGGGCCAGCAGCCCCCGGAAGGTCGGGTCACCGTCCGTCCTGGTCCGTAGCACCAGGGTGTTGACGAAAAAGCCCACCAGGTCGTCCAGCAGCTCGTCGGTACGTCCCGCCGTGGGCGTGCCGATGGCGATGTCGGAGCCGGCCCCGCGCGCGGTGAGCAGCGTCGCCAGCGCCGCGTGGACGACCATGAACACGCTGGTGCCGGTCTCATGGGCCAGGTCGTACAGGGCCTGATGCGTGGTGGCGCAGACCCTGGCGGTGACGCGGCCACCCCGATGGGAGGGGGTGTCGGGGCGGGGGCGTGGTGTGGGGAGCCCCAGCCGGTCCGGCATACCCACCAGTTCACGCCGCCAGAAGTGTGTCTGGCGGCTGAGCTCGCTGTCCGGGGCGTCGGCCCGGCCCAGCATCTCGTGCTGCCACAGACTGTAGTCGGCGTACTGGACGGGCAGCGGGCTCCACGGCGGTGGCGCACCGCCGCGCCGGTGCGTATAGGCCTCGGCGAGATCCCGTAGCAGTGGCACCGTGGACCAGCCGTCGCAGGCGATGTGGTGGATGACGAGGAGCAGCACATGCTCGTGGTCGGAGAGCCGGAACAACCGGGCGCGCACCGGGGTCGTGGTGGTGAGGTCGAAGGCATGACGGGCCTCGGCGGCCAAGGCGGTGGACAGCGCGCCCTCCGTGACCGGGACGACCGGTAGCTCCACCGGGGCCTCGTCGGCGTCGAGGACGACCTGCTGAGCCCGGCCGTCCCAGTCGGGGCAGGCCGTACGCAGTGACTCGTGCCGGTCGACCAGGTCGCCCAGGGCGCTGCGCAGGGCGGCGATGTCCAGCGGACCGCTCAGCCGGTGGGCCAGGGGCATGTTGTAGTTTCCCGTTTCCCCGTGCAGCAGATTCAGGAACCACAGCCGGCGCTGCGTCGGCGACAGCGGAATCTCGTCGCCACGCTCCATCGGGCGCATCCTGGGCAGCGGGTCGCGGTCCACCCGGCCCATGCGCTCGGCCAGCAGCGCCACCGTCGGGGCCTCGAACACCGTGCGCGGGGCGAGGCTGATGCCAAGGGTGCTCCCGATCCGGTTCCGCAGCCGGGTCGCGAGCAGTGAGTTGCCGCCGAGATCGAAGAACGACACGTCGGCGGACACCTGATCGGCGCCCAACACCTCCGCGAACACCGCACAGAGAATTTCCTCCCGCTGGGTACGCGGGGCCCGGCCGCCGGCCTGGGCATCGGCCATCTCAGCCTCCGTCCACGGACCGTACGCCCTCGCGCACGGTGGCGGGCCACTCGGCGGTGTCGGTGCCGAACTGGCACAGGAACGCGTAGACCAGACGCTCCAGGCCGAATCCCACGCAGCCGCTGCGGACGGGGCCGTCCGTGCCGTGGTCGATACCGAAACGGCCTCCGAACAGATCGTCGTGGAAATTGAAGGAGCCGACGGCGATGGACCGGTCCGGAGCGACATCGAGCCGCAGTTCGTACTTGAGCTCCAGCAGCCGCTGGGACCAGATCTGCTCGGAGGCATCCGTACTGCCGAAGAACGGGTCGTTGCCGACCTCGCAGCACCCCGACAGCCCAAGGTCCTCGATGAACCCGAAGATCTTCCGCATAAAGCGGTCACGCGCCTCGATGACCTGCTGACGCGCCCCCATGAACACGATCTCGCGAATGGTGAAGTCCCACAGGCGCTCCAGCGTCGTCGCATAGCCCGCCTCGAACCGGAACGACTTCCCCCGCGACGTCACCACATGGAGGCGGTCGCCGTCCAGAGTCCTTCCGCGGTACTGCTGGAAGGTGTGGTAGCACATCGTGGGCGGCAGACAATAGTCCACATTCGCACAGGACCTGAGCACCGCGGAGTCGAGCCCCGCGCCGCCGTATTGCTCCAGGAAATCCCGGTAGACATCAATGTCGTTGTGCAGACGCGTCACAAACATCAAATGCTGGGGGAACGAGGCGAAATACCCGGCGGTCGCCAGCGCCTCGGTCCTGACGAGCGTCGGATAGCGGTAGGCGCGGGCCTGGAAGTCCTGGGCGAGGATGTCTCGCACCGCCCGGTCGAAGTACGCGAACAGCGACAGCAGCGGCTCGCCGATGGCGACCTGACCCTCGCCCGTCTCGCTCACCGCGCCCTCGCGCACCAGCCGGTCGAACAGGCCGGGACGGGTCCGCCGATGGTGCGGCGAAGTCCAGATCGCCTTGGGCCGTGTCGCCAGCTGTGGCCGCACCTCGCTGTCGACCACATAGTTGACCTTCTCGGTCAGGGCGGCCCGGTCCAGCGGCGCCGGGGAGTACAGGGTGAGCCCCGCTATCTCACCGTCCGCCGCCGTCACCTCGTATCCGGTGATGTCCGGGGACACGAAGAAGAGGCGGCGCTCGATCTCCGCGGCCAACCGCTCCGGCACGGGCGTACGCAGCTCGATCCTCATGCCAAGGGGCCTGTCGCGACGGTTCACGCGGCGGTCGCCGTTTTGGATGTGATCAGCCGGATCAGGCCCCCGGTCGTGCGGAAGTTCTCGAAGTCCATGTCGTCGGGGCCGAGTTCCGTTCCGGTCGCCTTTTCCACGAAGACCGCGAGCTGCACGGCGAACAGGGAATTGACATACCCGAGGGCGAATATGTCGTCGTCTTCGGCCGGTGTGTGCCCACCGAGCTGAGGTGCCAGGAAATTCAGGACCAGTTTCCTCGCCTCGTCATGGTTCATCGCTGCTCCCTGAGTGAAGTGACGGTGCGCCCTGCGTGCTGAGCTGACGGTGCGCCCTGCGTGCTGAAGTGGCGGTGTGGCGGCGGGGGTCAGTACACGTAGAAGCCCTGGCCGCTCTTGCGGCCCAGCAGCCCGGCGTCGACCATCTTCTGCAGCAGCGGCGCCGGCCGGTACTTGCTGTCCTTGAAGCTGTCGTACAGGACGTTGATCGAGTTGAGGATGGTGTCCAGGCCGATCAGGTCGCCGGTCTCCAGCGGGCCCATCTTGTGGCTGAAACAACCCTTGAACATGCGGTCGACCTGAGAGGCGGTGGCCACCTGGTCCTGGACGCAGTAGATGGCCTCGTTGATGGTGAGCATGAGCACCCGGTTGGTGATGAAACCGGGGGAGTCCTGGACCACGATGCCTTCCTTGTCCAGGTTTTTCAGCAGGTCGAGAGCGATGTCGAGGGTGGCATCGGAGGTGAAGTGTCCTCGGACCACCTCGACCGTCCCGATGAGGGGGACGGGGTTCATGAAGTGCATGCCGAGGACTTCGGCCGGCCGGGAGGTCGCCGAGGCGACCCGGGTGATCGGCACCGCCGAGGTGTTCACCCCGAAGATCACCCCGGGGCGGCAGACGGTGTCGATCTCCTCGTAGACGGCGCGCTTGATGTCCCAGTTCTCGGTGACGTTCTCCACGACGAAGTCGGCATCGGCCAGCTTTGCCAGTTCCGTCCCCGTGGTGATCCGGGCGAGAATCGTCTCGGGGCTGCTCTCGAGCTCCTGGGCGCTGAACACCTTCTGGAACCGCAGCTCGCGCTCCATCTGCTTCAGCGCGCCGTCGAGCTGGCTCTGCGCGATATCGACGAGCACCACCTCGTACGCCCCCGCTTGTGCGAGCGACTGCGCGACACTGCGGCCGATCGTGCCGGCGCCGATGACACCCACCGTGCGAATGCTCATGAACTGCCACCTTTTCGTTTGTCGTCGGTCAGGTACGCGGAGAGTTCGGCGATGCTGGCGTAACGGAACAGATCGGCCATCGAGACCCGCAGGGCCAGGCGCTTCTCGATGTTCTGAGCCATGCGCAACGCGTTGAGCGAGTCGATGCCGAGGTCGAAGAAACTGGCGTGGATGTTCAGCTCGGACAGCCCGAGTTCCTTGGCCCAGATCCGAGTGAGTCCGATCTCCAGCTCGCTGTACCGGCCGCTCTCCCTGCCCAGGAGGGTGACGTCGGGGTCCGCCGCCGATTGCCCACCGGGGCCGGCCGTGGAGGGACCGTCGCTCTCCAGGGCCGTCGGCCTGCCGTGGTTGATCTCGCCGACGATCACGCGCGTACAGCGGGAGACAAGGACCTCTTCGAAGCTCGCGATCCCGTCCTCGACGGACAGCGACCGGAAGAAGCCCTGGTCCCGCCGGACCCCGTGATCGCTCGCCATTCCCACCCCGATCCAGTCGGACCAGCCCACCGTCACGGTCGGCCGTCCACGCGCCGTGCGGTGCTCGGCGAAGTGGTCGAGATAGCTGTTGGCGGCCGTGTAGTCGCTCTGTCCCGCCGCCCCGAACACCGAGGCGGTCGAGCCGAAGTTGACCATCAGCGCAGGGGGTTCGTCCTCGGTGACGAGATCGAGCACGGTGGCGCCCAGTACCTTGGGCGCCAGGGTCTGCCGGAAGGTGTCCCAGTCCTTACGGAAGAGAAATCCGTCGCCCGCCACTCCGGCCGCGTGCACCACACAGCCGATGGCCCCCCACTCGTCCCGGATGGCACGGACGACCGCCGCCATCTGCGCGAGGTCGGTGACATCCGCACGGTACGTACGCACCCGCGCGCCGTTCGTCGACAGCTCGCGCAGCGTTTCGATCCGCGCGCGCAACCGGTCGTCGGTCTCCGGTGTCCCGTCCCAGCGGTCGGGCGGTGGCACCGGGGTCCGGCCGACGAGCGCGAGCCGGATCCCGGGGACGCTACGGCTCAGCTGCTGGGCCACCTCCAGGCCCAGCCCGCCCAGGCCACCGGTGATCAGATACACCCCGTCCGGGCGGGACGCTCCTGGCGGCGCGGTCACCGCGAGATCCACGGGTACGAGCTCCGCCACATGGCGTCGCCCGTCGCGCAGCGCGACCGCGCCGGGCTCACGAGCGCCGAGCAGTTCGGCGCATACGTCATCAAGGGAGGTGTCCGGCGCGATGTCGAGGCAGAGAACGTCCGTATGACCGTTCTCCAGGCCGACCGATTTCGCGATGCCGAACAGCGTGGCGTGAACGGGATGTGTGTCTGCCTCATGCCCACTGACACGGGATACGCAGGGCGCGACGACACTCAGCCTGCCCGGTGGGGCGCCATGCTCGGAGAGGGTCTTCACGAAGTGGAAGAAGCCTTCGACACTGTGCCCGAGATGACGGGCCAGCGCCGACGGCTCCCGCTGTACGTCATCGGGGGCCGCCCCGGCGATGTACACGACCTCGTCGAGCCGGCCGAGCTCATCCGGCGAGAGTGTGCCGATCAGCCGGCCGAGCCCCTGCGCCGTGGGTGGTACGCGGAAGCGCTCGGCCGGAGTGTCCGCGTCCCAGGTCTCGGCGAGGGTCACCTCCGTGACGTCCACGCCATGTGTCCGCAGCAGCGCGCTCAATTCATCGCTGACCCCCGGGTGGTCGCCGACGACCAGGGCCCTGCGCGGCGGCGGTGGTTGCTCCGGTCCGCCGGATGTGGCCGGTGAGTCGACCCAGCGCAGCGTATGGTGGCGGGCGGTGCCGCTGAGCCGGGCCACGGTTCGGTGCGGGTCCGAGACGCGTTTGACGGTGAACCCGCTGATGTCGATGGCGGTGTTCCCCGCCTCGTCGCAGATCACCACGTCGACCTTGCGGATCTCCTGGGCTCCCTCGTATCCGGGGTACGGCTGGATGAAGCTCACGCCCCGGGGTGGCAGGGGAGCGTGGATGCGCAGCGAGTCGTATCCGACGGGAAGGAAGAACCCCCGGTCCTCGCGGGCCCGTTGGCGGTCGTCCTCGCCGTTGAGCACGGCGAACCCGCCGAATCCGGTGGCCAGGTCGAGCAGCGCCGGGTGCAGCGGCATCTCCGCGCAGTCCGACAGATACGCATCGGGCAGGCACAGGAGGCCGAGCGCGCCTCGCACACCGATGTGCACCTCGGTCAGGCTCTCCTGCCAGCGCGGCCCGAACCACATGGACTGGTGCTTGGCTTGGCGTACGCGGACATCGACGACCTCCAGGGCGCAGCGGGCCCGCAGTTCCGCAAGGTCCTGGCTCGGGGCCTGCTGTGGCAGAGGGTTGACGCTGACGCTTCCCTGGACGTGCATCGTCCACTGACCGCCGTCGGGCCCTTGGCTGGCGACGGTGAATTCGGCGACTCCGTTGCCCGTCTCCCGGATGGCCGTATGCGCTGTCCTGCGCTCCTCGGCGCGTACCAGCATGGGGGTGAGGAAGCGCACATCCTTGATTTCGGTCGCGGGTCGGCCGAAATGCTCCGAAGCCGCCGCGCGTGCCATTTCGAGATAGGTGGTGCCGGGGACGATGGATTCGTTGAGTAATTTGTGCTCGGAGAGTACCCACTGCCGTTCCGGTGTGAATTCCGTGAGGAATACAGATTGACCCATGCTTTTGAGCAGGGCTTGGTCGAGAAGCGGATGGATGCCGGGTTGAGCTGATGCTGTGGTGGTTTTGGTGGGGTGGGGGAGCCAGTGGTGTTGGTGTTGGAAGGGGTAGGTGGGGAGGGGGATGTGTTGGGGGTGTTGGGTTTGTGG
>NZ_JBSFMM010000162.1:0-26233 GCF_053599555.1 Streptomyces sp. NPDC000941 | reverse complement strand
GGTGAGTATGGGACACCGACACGCCGACGCCACGGCGTGTCGCTGTCCCATACTCACCACAAATCAGCGGCGCGTCGGAAGCACCTGCACCGTGTCGCCCACCGGACGCTCGCCCGCCGCGTCCGACGGGGCGTTGACGAGCTCACCCGCGACGGTCATGGTGCTGGAGCCGCCGCCGTCCAGGTTGAGGGCCTGCTCCGCGCCCAGGGAGCGCATGAAGTCGGCGCCTTCCGCGAGCGTGAAGCCTTCGCTTACGCCGGGCCGGCGCCCGTCCACCGTGGCGAGGATCAGCCGTCCCTGCTTGTCGAGGCCAGCCATGGTGCGCGGCTGCCGCCCGTTGGACCAGGCGTAGCCGAAGGAGAGGTCCCGGGGGTCGAGCATGCCCTCGGTGGCGGCGTCGATGGCGATCCGGCCGTCCTCCACCAGTGTGGGGGCGGCGCTGACGATGCTGTCGTCGCGGCCGAGCTCGACCTGCCGCCCGGCGGTGTCGCGGACCGTCTCCTGGACGGCGATCCGCGCGCCCGTACGGCCGTGGGCGGTCAGCCAGTCGGCGGCGGAGCCGACGCCCTGGAGCACCGAGCCGCCGGCCGGGACCTCGCCGCCGCGCCGGCCGGTGGAGACCACGCGGTGGTCGGCGTCGAGCACCACCTGGACGCCGGGGCCGGTGGGCAGGTCGGCGCGGAACGCCGCGGTGAACTTGACCAGGTCGTCGGCCTCGGCGCAGGTGAGGTCCTGGCGGGGCAGCTCGGTGGGGGTGGCGCCGGGGCGGCCGCAGTTGCGCACCTTGCCGGGCACCCGGTTGATGCCCTGCACCGCATACGTGGCGGACCCGGACTGCGCGGTGACCGTGGTGGTCAGATCCGCGATACGGGCGCGCCGCCCGCCGTCGGCCAGGATCAGCGCGGCGCGCGAACCGGCGGCCATCGACTGCAGCTCGCCGTCGTAGGCGCCGATTCCGGCCATCGTGCCCTGTACGCCGTCGGCGTCGGAGGTGATGAAGAAGCCGCCGTTGACGCCGACCAGCGAACCGGTCTTCGCGGCGACCGAGGAGGTCGTCTCGCGGTCCGCGACATCGCCGTTGTGCGTGGCCTCGACGGTGCCGGTGAACGCGGCCGGGTCGATGACCGCGACATGCACGCTCTCCCGGTCGGCCGGCTGCTCGACGTCGTAGCCGGTCCACTCCACGGCCGGCTGGAGGCCGAGCGCGGTCACCTTCGGGGTCGTACGCTGCGCCTCGTCCGAGCCGGCGTACGTACCGACGCGCACCCGCCAACCCATCGTGCCGCCCGGCGTGTCCGCGTACGCGGGCCAGCCGACCTGCTCCAGGCGCGGCTCGAGCCCGGCGTCGCGCAGCCGCCGCGCGGTGTCCTCGGCCCAGGTGTGGGTGGAGAGCGGGGCGAACGTCTTGGCGCCGGTCAGCCGGTTGACGGCGGGGGCGTGGATGGCGACCGTCCAGGCCGGCTCGGCGTCGGGGTGCTTGATGGTGCCGGTACGTATCTGGACGCCCGGGGCCACGGTCCGCGTCGTCCACTGGACCTGGACCTGGACCTGGGATTGGACCTGGACCTGGGCGGGGGTGGCTGTGGGGCCGGCTGCCTGCGCTTGTGCGGGCACCGTCAGCGCGATGGTGGACGCCACGGCGAGCGCGACGCGCGTACGAGGTCCTCGGCGGGCTCTGTCGGCTTCGAGTGTACGAGTGGCGCGTTGATTGCGCATGACATCCCCTCCTGGTGGGTGCGGGGAAAGTCCAACGGTGCCCGGGGGCCGGGCCGGCAAGGGCAGCGGACGGTACGCGGAAGGGGCGGTGAACGGAGGGGAGGGAGGGGGATGTGGTCCGGCCGGGTGATGAGTAGCTGGATTATCCCGCACCGGCGGTCGTGCCGCCCGTCAGGCCGTGAGCGCTGTGAGCTTCCCGGCCCCGGCCCCGTCGGCCCCGGCCCGCGCCTCGTCGTAGCGGCGCAGCAGCAGCCGGGCCAGCTCCGGGGCCGGGCCCAGAACGCCCGCCAGGACATCCGCGCCCGCCTCGCGCGCGCCGTGCGCGATGCGGTCCGGGAGTCGGCCGGGGGCGATGACGTACGGGGCGACGGCCACCCGGCGGACGCCCTCGGCGCGCAGCGCCCGCACGGCGTCCTCGGTGCGCGGGAACCCCGCGGGAAAAGAGGCGGAGGCGAACGCGGGCCGCACGGCGCACCAACCGGTGTGCCGCCACTCCCGCGCGATTTCTGCGATCACCGCGATCGCCTCCGGGTCGGTGGAGCCCGCCGAGGCCAGGACGACCCCGGTCGAGCGTCGGTCGCCGGGCCGCAGCCCGGCCTCGTACAGGCGCCGCTCCAGGGCCCGTGTCAGCAGCGGCGAGGGGCCCAGGACCTCGGCCTGCCGGACGCGCAGGCCCAGGTGGCGGGCCGTCGCCTCGCGCAGCACCGCCGGGATGTCGGCCTTCGCGTGGAAGGCGCGGGTGAGGAGCAGCGGGAGGGCGACGATGTCGTGGGCGCCCTCCGCCGCCAGGCGGTCCAGGACCTGGCCCACCCGCGGCGCGTTGAAGTCCAGGAACGCCGCCTCCACCCGCAGCCCCGCCCGCAGCGACCGCGCCCGCGCGCACAGCGCGGCGACGGTCGCCGCGTGGCGTGGGTCGCGGCTGCCGTGGGCGATGACCAGCAGGGTGGGGGTGGGGGAGGTCACGGGAGGCGTTTCCGGATTCCTTACGAGGGCGGGTACGGGCGGGGGATACGGGCCGGGTACGGGCGTCAGTGGGCGTTTGCCAGCAGGCCCCGGCTGCGCAGCACCCGCCGCTCGATCGGGGCGAAGATCAGCAGCTCGATCGCGATCCCGACGAGCAGGATCATGATGATGCCGAGCAGCACCCCCGCCATATCGGAGTTGTTCCGCTGGTTCTCCAGGTACTGGCCGAGCCCGAGCCCCAGGTCGGGGGACTTGGCGATGATCTCCGCGGCCATCAGCGAGCGCCAGGAGAACGCCCAGCCCTGCTTGAGCCCGGCGACATAGCCGGGCAGCGCGGCGGGCAGCAGGATGTGCCGGGCGCTGACCAGGCCCCGGGCGCCGAGCGTGCGTCCGGCGCGCAGGAACAGCGGGGGCACCTGGTCGATGCCGGAGACCAGGCCGTTGGCGATCGAGGGGACCGCGCCGAGCAGGATGACGGTGTACATCATCTTGTCGTTGAGGCCCAGCCAGATCACCGCGGGCGGCACCCACGCCACCGAGGGCAGCGACTGGAGCCCGGACAGGATCGGGCCGATGCCGGCCCGGATGAACTTCACCCGGGCGACGATCAGCCCCAGCGGGGTGGCGATGGCCAGTGCGATGAGGAAGCCGAACAGGCCGCGCGAGACGCTGGTCCAGATGATGTCGAGCAGTTCGCCCTTGAGCCACAGGTCCCGCAGCGCGTCCCAGACCAGCTTGGGGTCGGGGAGCTTGTAGTCGGCGGTGACCTTCGCCCAGACCAGCACCTTCCAGATGAGGAGGATCAGGGCGACGGCCACGACGGGCGGCAGCACCTTCTGGACCAGCACCTCGGCCGGGGACGTACGCCGGATCTGCACCGCGTCCAGCGCGTCCAGCCCGGCCTCGAGACCCGCCAGGTCCTGGCTGGACTGCTTTCGTGGTTCCTTAACAGCAGGTTCGTCCGTCGTCTTCGGCGACTCGCCGGTGATCTCAGTGCCGGCCATGGCGGCGGATCTCCCCACGCAGTTCTTCGGTGATCTCAATGGACAGGTCCGCGACGGCCGCGTCCTCGATCCGGCGCGGCTGCGGAATGCCGACCGTCCACTCCCGGACGACCCGCCCCGGCCGCGAGGACAGCAGCACCACGCGCTGGGCCAGGCGCACCGCCTCGCGCACGTTGTGCGTGACGAACAGGACCGAGACGCCCGTCTCGCTCCAGATGCGGGTCAGTTCGCCGTGCAGCACATCGCGGGTGATGGCGTCGAGCGCGGCGAACGGCTCGTCCATCAGCAGCACGCTGGAGTCCTGCGCCAGCGCGCGGGCGAGCGCGACGCGCTGCCGCATACCGCCGGACAGTTCGTGCACCCGCTTGCCGTGCGAGCCGCCCAGCCGCACCAGCTCCAGCAGCTCCTCCGCCCTGGGCTTGCGGTCGGCGCGCGGTACGCCGCGCAGCCGCAGCGCCAGTTCGATGTTCTTGCCCGCGGTCAGCCACGGGAAGAGCGCGTGCTCCTGGAACATCAGGGCCGGCCGCCCGCCGGCCACCTCGATGGTCCCGGCGGTCGGCCTGTCCAGGTCCGCGACCAGGTTGAGCAGCGTCGACTTACCGCAGCCCGAGGCGCCCAGGATGCAGACGAACTCCCCGGGACGGACATCGAGGTTGATGTCGTCGAGCACGGGCTGCGCGGCGCCGGGGCGGCCGAACGCCTTGTGGACGTGGTCGATCCGGACAGCTCCGGAGGGATGCGACGAGCCTGCGGCGGCCGCCGTGGCCGCGCCCGCCCGGTCGGCCTTGTCGGTGGTCAGTGCCGGGGACATCCGGTCACCTCCTGATGGGTGCGTACGTGCGGTGTGCGTACGGGATGCGGGTGTGCGTACGTGCGGGTGTGCGTACGGGGCGCCCGCGCACGCGATGCGTGCGTACGCGGGCGCTCGGCGGCTACTGGGTGCCAAGACCCGCGGCCGAGACCGTCGGCTTGCCCTCCGCCTTGAGGACCTTGTTGAGCAGGGTCAGGTCGTAGATGCCCTTGAGGTCGGGCTTCTCCAGCAGCCCGGCCGCCACCGCGTGGTCCGCCTCGGTGTTGAGGGTCGAGGCCAGCGGGTCGTCGGTGACCTGGATGCTCTTCCACGCCGGGTCGATCACCTCGGCCGGGAGCGCCTTGCCGGTCTCGGCCTTGAGCGCGGCGTTGGCATCGGCCTTCGCCTTGTCGGGGTTGGCCTTGATGTACGCGTTGGTGTTCACCGAGCCGCGCAGCACGGCCTCGACGACGTCCGGGTGCTTCTTGAGGAAGTCCTGCCGGACGATCACGTTGGTGATGACGAACTTCTTGTCCGGCCACAGGGTGGACTCGTCCAGCAGCACCTTGCCGCCCTCGGCGACCAGCTTGGAGGCGGTCGGCTCGGGCACCCAGGCGCCGTCGATGGAGCCCGACTTGTAGGCGTCGGGGGTCACCTTGTTGTCCGTACGGACCACGGAGACATCGCCCTTGCCGCTCTGGGCGTCGACCTTCCAGCCCTTCTCGGCGACCCAGTTGAGGAACGCCACGTCCTGGGTGTTGCCCAGCTGCGGGGTGGCGATCTTCTTGCCCTTGATGTCGTCGAGCGTC
Organism: Streptomyces sp. NPDC000941; assembly: GCF_053599555.1. NCBI lineage: Bacteria > Bacillati > Actinomycetota > Actinomycetes > Kitasatosporales > Streptomycetaceae > Streptomyces > Streptomyces sp. NPDC000941. The sequence continues at coordinate 20,951 of NZ_JBSFMM010000162.1, read as the reverse complement.
TTGATCTTCTTCGGGTTGACGACGAGCTTGACCCCGCCGGACGCGGAACCCGAGATGATCTTGAGGTTGTCGCCGTGGGACTTCACATAGCCGTTGATGGACGGCGAGGGGCCGATCCAGCCGATGTCGATGGAGCCACCGTTCAGCGCCTCGATCTCGGACGGGCCCGCGTTGAAGACGAACGGCTTGATCTTGGTGCCGCCCAGCTCCTTCTGGATCTCCCCGCCGTTGCGCAGACCCACCAGCGCGGTGGCGTGCGTGAGGTTGGCGAAGTAGCCGACCTTCACCGTGTCCAGGCCGCCGATCTTCTTGCCGCCGGCGGCGGGGACGGTCTTGTCTCCTGTGTCGTCCTTCTCGGAGCCGTAGCCGCAGGCGCCCAGCGCGCCGATCAGCAGGGGGAGGGCGGCGGCTGCCGCGAAGAGGCGGGTGCGTCGGCTGAAGGCCGGTCGTGGGTGCGTGGTGCGGTCGACGGACACGGGAGGTGTTCCTCTCGGAGGGCCGGGGACAGCGTCAGGGGACGCCCGGCAGTTCGGCTGGTCTTCGGTTGCGATACGGCGGGGGGACGGGGAGCGCGCAGGTCAGCAGGCACATCGGCCGACCCCTCCCTGCCCACTGCCCAGGGCGCCGCTGCCGACGCGGCCGCCCTCTTTCGCGAAGGTGGAGAAGACATCACCGGACATGGTCAGAAGTCCCATCCGTCGTCATCGGGCTGGTCGTCATGGGTGGGGACAGGGGTCGCGAACGAGTCGCCCACCATGCCCGCGGTCAGCGTCGTGCCGTCGGCCGGGTCGATCAGGATGAACGAGCCGGTGCGGCGCGAGTCGGCGTAGGAGTCGACCGGCAGCGGCTCGGCGGTACGTAGCTTCAGCCGGCCGATGTCGTTGGCGACAAGCTGCTCCGGGTGTGGGTGCAGGGACAGATCGTCGAGGGTCAGCCGGGACGGGATGTCCTTGACGATGGCCTTCACGGTGCGGGTGCCGTGCTTGAGCAGCACCCGGTGGCCGACCGTCAGCGGCTGGTCGGCGACATGGCAGACCGTCGCCTCGATGTCCTGCGTGGCCTCCGGCGCGTCCTTGCCCGGCACGATCAGATCGCCGCGCGAGACGTCGATGTCGTCCGTCAGCAGAACGGTCACCGACTGCGTCGTCCAGGCCACGTCGACCGGCTTGCCCAGCAGGTCGATGCCCGAGATCGTGGTCGTACGGCCGGACGGCAGCACCATGACCCGCTCGCCCACGCGGAACGAACCGGCCGCGATCTGGCCCGCGTAGCCCCGGTAGTCCGGGTGCTCCGCGGTCTGCGGACGGATCACGTACTGCACGGGCAGCCGCGCGTGGCAGTGCGCCAGGTCATGGCTGACCGGGACGGTCTCCAGATGCTCCAGGACGGTCGGGCCGCCGTACCAGTCCATCGTCGCGGACGGCTCCACCACGTTGTCACCGGCCAGCGCCGAGATCGGGATGGCGGTGACGTCGGGGATGCCGAGTTCGGTGGCGTACGCCGTGAACTCCTCGGCGATGGTCGCGAAGACGGCCTCCCGGTAGTCGACCAGGTCCATCTTGTTGACCGCGAGGACCACATGCGGGACGCGCAGCAGCGCCGCGATCGCGGCGTGGCGGCGGGTCTGCTCGACGACGCCGTTGCGGGCGTCGACCAGGATCACCGTGAGCTCGGCGGTGGAGGCGCCGGTGACCATGTTGCGGGTGTACTGCACATGGCCGGGCGTGTCGGCGAGGATGAACCGGCGCCGGGGCGTGGCGAAGTAGCGGTACGCCACGTCGATGGTGATGCCCTGCTCGCGCTCGGCGCGCAGCCCGTCGGTGAGCAGCGCGAGGTCAGGGCCCTCCTGGCCGCGGCTCGCCGATGCGCGCTCCACGGCCTCCAGTTGGTCGGCGAGAACCGACTTGGAGTCGTGCAGCAGGCGGCCGACGAGGGTGGACTTGCCGTCGTCGACCGAACCGGCGGTGGCGAACCGCAGGAGAGTCGTCTCGGAGAGCTCTGCGGTCGTGGTCGTGGTGGTGGTCGGGGTTGTGGGCGTCGTGGTCATGCTTAGAAGTACCCCTCGCGCTTGCGGTCCTCCATGGCGGCCTCGGACAGCTTGTCGTCGGCGCGGGTGGCGCCGCGCTCGGTGAGCCGGGAGGCGGCGATCTCGGCGATGACGGCGTCCAGCGTGGTCGCGTCGGAGTCGACGGCGCCGGTGCAGGACATATCGCCGACGGTGCGGTAGCGGACCTGCCGCTTCTCGACCGTCTCGCCGTCCTTGGGCCCGCCCCACTCGCCGGCGGTCAGCCACATGCCGCTGCGCTGGAAGACCTCGCGCTCATGGGCGAAGTAGATCTCCGGCAGTTCGATGTTCTCGCGGGCGATGTACTGCCACACGTCCAGCTCGGTCCAGTTGGACAGCGGGAAGACGCGGACGTGCTCGCCCGGCGCGTGGCGGCCGTTGTACAGGTTCCACAGCTCGGGGCGCTGGCGGCGCGGATCCCACTGCGAGAACTCGTCCCGCAGCGAGAACACCCGCTCCTTCGCCCGGGCCTTCTCCTCGTCGCGGCGACCGCCACCGAAGACCGCGTCGAACCGCTCGGCCTGGATCTTCTCCGTCAGCGGCAGCGTCTGCAGCGGGTTGCGGGTGCCGTCGGGGCGCTCCTTGAGGACCCCGCGGTCGATGTAGTCCTGTACGGAGGCCACATGCAGGCGCAGCCCATGGGCCGCCACCACACGGTCCCGGTACTCCAGGACCTCGGGGAAGTTGTGCCCGGTGTCGACGTGCAGCAGCGAGAAGGGCACCTGCGCCGGGGCGAACGCCTTGAGCGCCAGATGCAGCATGAGGATGGAGTCCTTGCCGCCGGAGAACAGGATCACCGGCCGCTCGAACTCGCCCGCCACCTCGCGCAGGATATGCACCGCCTCGGACTCCAGCGCGTCCAGATGCGTCAGCGCGTAGAGGTCGCCGTCGCCATCGTCGCCGCCGTCCTCCGGGCCGGGTCCGGTCCCGTCCGTCTGAGCCACGGTGGTCATGCCAGACCCCTCTCACCCAGCAGCGACCTGAGCGCCGCGGCGGACTCCTGCACACCCTGCTGATGTGTCTCGATGCGCAGATCCGGGGAGTCGGGGGCCTCGTACGGGTCGTCGACCCCGGTCAGCCCCTTGATCGCGCCCGCGGCCTGCTTGGCGTACAGCCCCTTCACATCGCGCTCGGCGCACACGTCCACCGGCGTGGCGACATGCACCTCCAGATACGCCGTGCCCTCGGTCTGGTGGCGCTTGCGGACCGCCTCGCGGCTGTCCGCGTACGGGGCGATGACCGGCACCAGGACCTTGACGCCGTTGGAGGCCAGCAGCTCGGCCACGAAGCCGATCCGCTGGACGTTGGTGTCCCGGTCCTCGCGGGAGAAGCCGAGACCGGAGGAGAGGAACTCGCGGATCTCGTCGCCGTCCAGCACCTCCACCCGGTGCCCCTCGCCGCGCAGCCGCTCGGCCAGCGCGTAGGCAATGGTGGTCTTGCCCGCACTAGGCAACCCGGTGAGCCATACCGTGGCGCCCTGCCGGTTCACGCTCATCTGATTCTCCTGGTCAGCCATCAGCCGTGCAGCCCGCACTCGGTCTTGGCGCGGCCCGCCCAGCGGCCGGCCCGTGCGTCCTCGCCCTCCAATACCCGCCGGGTGCAGGGCGCGCACCCCACCGACGCGTATCCGTCCATCAGCAGGGGGTTGGTGAGCACACCGTGTTCGTCGACGTACGCGTCCACGTCCGCCTGCGTCCAGCGGGCGATCGGGGAGACCTTGACCTTGGCCCGCTTGGGGTCCCAGCCCACCACCGGGGTGCCCGCGCGGGTCGGGGACTCGTCGCGGCGCAGCCCGGTCGCCCAGGCGTCATAGCCGCGCAGCCCCTCCTCAAGCGGCTTGACCTTGCGCAGGGCGCAGCACAGGTCCGGGTTCCGGTCGTGCAGCTTGGGGCCGTACTCGGCGTCCTGCTCGGCGACGGTCTGGCGGGGCGTGAGCGTGATGACGTTGACGTCCATCACGGCCGCCACCGCGTCGCGGGTGCCGATGGTCTCCGGGAAGTGGTAGCCGGTGTCGAGGAACACCACATCGACGCCGGGCAGCACACGGGATGCCAGATGGGCCACCACCGCGTCCTCCATCGAGGACGTGACGCAGAAGCGCGGCCCGAACATGTCGGCCGCCCAGCGCAGGATCTCCAGCGCCGGGGCGTCCTCCAGCTCGCGCCCCGCGCGCTCGGCCAGTTCTTGCAGGTCCAGTGTGTTCTGCTGCTCGGTCATATCGCCGTGCCCCCTTCGCCGTGGTCGCGCCGCAGGCCCTTGGCCAGCAGCCCGAGGAACGAGAGCCGGAACGCGCGGTTGCAGGACGCGCATTCCCAGGCGCCGTGGCCCTCTTCGGAGGGGCGCAGGTCCTCGTCCCCGCAGTACGGGCAGTAGAAAGGCGCCGCACGCTCACTCATGACAGCGCCTCCTCGTTCGCTCTGGCCGCCCACGTCGCGAACCGCTCGCCCTCTTCCCGCTCTTCCTGGAAGCGGCGCAGCACGCGCTCGATGTAGTCGGGGAGTTCGGCGGAGGTGACCTTCAGACCGCGCACCTTGCGGCCGAAGCCGGGCTCCAGGCCGAGCGCGCCGCCCAGGTGGACCTGGTAGCCCTCGACCTGGTCGCCGCCCGCGTCCATGACCAGCTGGCCCTTGAGGCCGATATCGGCGACCTGGATACGCGCGCACGCGTTCGGGCAGCCGTTGAGGTTGATGGTGATGGGCTCGTCGAACTCGGGCAGCCGGCGCTCCAGCTCGTCGATCAGCGCGGAGCCGCGCGCCTTGGTCTCGACGATCGCGAGCTTGCAGAACTCGATGCCGGTGCAGGCCATCGTGCCGCGCCGGAACGTGGACGGCTTGACCTGAAGGTCCAGCGCCTCCAGGCCGGCGACGAGCGAGTCGACCCGGTCCTGCTCGACGTCGAGCACGATCATCTTCTGCTCGACGGTGGTACGGAGGCGGCCGGAGCCATGTGCCTCGGCCAGTTCGGCGATCTTGGTGAGGGTCGCCCCGTCCACGCGGCCGACGCGCGGCGCGAAGCCGACGTAGTAGCGGCCGTCCTGCTGGCGGTGTACGCCGATGTGGTCGCGCCACCGCTGCAGCGGCTGCTCGGGCGCGGGGCCGTCGACCAGCTTGTGCTTCAGGTACTCGTCCTCCAGCACCTGGCGGAACTTCTCCGTACCCCAGTCGGCCACCAGGTACTTCAGCCGGGCGCGGGTGCGCAGCCGCCGGTAGCCGTAGTCGCGGAAGATGCCGATGACCCCCGCCCAGACCTCAGGGACCTCGTCCAGCGGGACCCAGGCGCCGAGCCGGACGCCGATCTTCGGGTTGGTGGAAAGACCGCCGCCGACCCACAGGTCGAAGCCGGGGCCGTGCTCGGGGTGGCGTACGCCGACGAACGCGATGTCGTTGATCTCGTGGACGACGTCGAGCAGCGGGGAGCCGGAGATGGCCGTCTTGAACTTGCGCGGCAGGTTGGAGAACTCTTTGTTGCCGATGAAGCGGCTGTGGATCTCGTCGATGGCCGGGGTGCCGTCGATGATCTCGTCCTCGGCGATCCCGGCGACGGGTGAGCCGATGATGACGCGCGGGGTGTCGCCGCACGCCTCGGTGGTCGACAGGCCGACGGCCTCCAGCCGCCGCCAGATCTCGGGCATGTCCTCGATCCGGATCCAGTGGTACTGGATGTTCTGCCGGTCGGTGATGTCGGCCGTGCCGCGGGCGAACTCCTGGGAGATCTCGCCGATGACCCGCAGCTGCTCGGTGGTCAGCCGGCCGCCGTCGATACGGACGCGCAGCATGAAGAACTCGTCGTCCAGCTCCTCCGGCTCCAGGATGGCGGTCTTACCGCCGTCGATACCGGGCTTGCGCTGGGTGTACAGGCCCCACCAGCGCATACGTCCGCGCAGGTCGGCGCCGTCGATGGCGTCGAAACCGCGGTGGGCGTAGATCGTCTCAATGCGTGTCCGCACATTGAGACCGTCGTCGTCCTTCTTGAACTGCTCGTTGGCGTTGAGGGGCGTGAAGTGACCCGCGGCCCACTGGCCCTCGCCGCGGTGGCGTCCGGCCTTGCGGCGGGGCGTGGCTGCGCTGGGGCGGTCCGGGGTGGCGGCCATGGCGGTGTGTGTCCTTCTGAGCGGCTCTGGTGCGGCGGACGGTGCTCGTGCACACCCTCGGCTACCTGCGGTTTTGCGCGCAGGCGGGCATGGCGATGCAAGGGAGGGTGAGGTGCGGTGGCGGGGAGAATGAGGCGTGCGAGGTCGCCCACGTCGTCGGGAGCGGCGGGGAATGCGCCGGGGCCGGCGGGGCTCTCCGAGGGCGGAGCCCGCCTAGGAGTACAGCCTCAGCCGACTGGACAGATCGCGCTGGACATGCGGCCGAGATCGACGTGGCGCCGACTCACCAAGGCAATTCCAGCTCGAGACATGAGGGAAGCGTGGCATGGGGGTCTCGGGGCAGTCCACCATCATCCAATATCTGGACAAGAATGTCTCGCATGGTGGGATGCTGTGTCCTTGGTCACCTGTCGCGTGACTTGCGGTTCGGGCGCATGGCTCACTCGGTCTCGGTGTCGTGCTTGGTGTCGAAGACCCGGAACCCGCGACGCCGGTAGTTGTCCAGCGCGTACGGTCCGTCCTTGCTGCAGGTGTGCACCCACACCCGCTTGGTCGGCGGCCGCCCGGTCCAGCGCTCGGCCAGGTCCCAGGCGCGGGCGGTGCCCCAGGTCAGCAGATGTCCGCCGATGCGCCGCCCCCGGAAGGCGGGCAGCAGCCCGAAGTACGCGATCTCCACCACGCCCTCGTCCTGCCCGTCCAGCTCGATGTACCCCGCCGGAGTGCCGCGCTCATACGCGACCCAGGTCTCCACACCGGGCCGCTCCAGGAACTCCCGCCACTGCTCGACGGTCCACCCCAGCCGGTCCGTCCAGGCCACGTCCGCGCCGACGGCCGTATAGAGGAAGCGGTTGAACTCCGGGCCCGGGATCTCGGCCCGTACGATCCGCACCCCCGCGTCGGCGGGGGGCTGCTGAGCCGGGGCGAGGTCCGCGGGGGAGGTCTGCTCCAGGGACCAGGTGGTGACGGTGATGCTCATACGGCACATCCCATCACGACCGCGGCCGGTGGCTGCAACGCGGCGCAACCTTTGCGCATGGCTGTAGCGGGCACGGACAGTGGGCGTGGCGGAGGGCGGTACCGAGTCGGCGCGGCATCCCCTCCGCCGAGTTCTCGTCGGACCTGGTCACCGGCTGGTCACGGAGGGAAACACCGGGGGCCGTCGGGCGTCCCGGGGCGGATACCGTTGGAAGGTGCAGCCAGGGAAAGAACCGTCGAAGCCGTCCGGTCGGCTCAACAAGGCCCGCGCCTTGTACCGCAATGTGTCCAAGCGCAGGATGGCCTGGCTGCTGCTGAAGGACACCGTGCACTCCTGCATGGAGTACCGGGTCACCGGCCTGGCCGCCGAGGCCGCCTTCTTCACCCTGCTGTCGCTGCCGCCGCTGCTGCTCGGCCTGATCGGGCTCCTCGGCTACTTCGACGCGTGGACCAACACCGACACCGTGGCCACCATCCGGCAGAACATCCTCAACGCCTCGGGGACCGTGCTGTCCGACAAGGGGGTCCGGGAGATCGCCCGGCCGCTGCTGGACGACGTGATCAAGGGCGGCCGCCCGGACGTCATCTCCCTCGGCTTCGCCATCGCCCTGTGGTCCGGCTCCCGCGCGGTCAATGTCTTCGTCGACACCATCACCATCATGTACGGGCTCGAAGGCCGCCGCGGGATCGTCAGGACCCGGCTGCTGTCCTTCCTCCTCTATCTGGTCGCGCTGATCATCGGGGCGGTGGCGCTGCCCCTGATGGTGATCGGCCCGGAGACCGTCGTGGACCTGGTGCCCGCGAGCGGGGACCTCGTACGGATCCTGTACTGGCCCGTGGTGATCCTGCTGTCCGTCGCCTTCCTCACCACGCTCTACCACGTCTCCGTGCCGGTGCGCTCGCCCTGGCGGGAGGACATCCCCGGGGCGCTGGTCGCGCTGGCCATATGGGTGTTCGGCAGCGTCCTGCTCCGTATCTACCTGGTCCACACCGTCGAGGGGCCGACGATCTACGGCTCGCTGGCCGCGCCCGTCGCCGTGCTGCTGTGGATCGGTGTGTCCGCCTTCGCGGTGCTCGTCGGCGCGGCCGTCAACGCCGCGATCGACCGGGTCTGGCCGTCGGTCGCCACCGCCGCCGGGCGCGCCGAGGCCGCCGCCCGGGTGCGGGAGGATGCGGCCAGGCGGCGGGCCTGGGACCAGCGCACCGCGGACGACGGGGCGGCGGAGATCACCCCGCCGTCGGAGTTCCCCGAGCGCTGGGCGCAGTTCCTGCCGCATGCCGACGTACGCTCCCGGCTGCACCACAGGCGCACCCCACGCCAGGCACCCAGAACACCGGAGACACAGACGCCGGAGACGAAGGCACCGGAAACGAAGACGCCGGAGACGCCGGCGCCCGAGGCGCGCACCCCCGAGGCGCGGGCACCGGAGGCGCGGACGCCGGAGCCCCGAGCGTCCGAGAACGGCGGGACGAAGAACCTCGCGGCGGAGAACGGCGCATCACGGGACTCCCGACCGAGCGACTCCGGGCCCGGCGCCCGCCCAAGCGACTCCCGGCCCGAGGACGCCCCGCCGCAGGACGCCCCGTCCGACGGCCGGACCGACGCCGCCGACAACCCGGTGCGCAGCGCCACCGGCGGATCAGTGCCAGATGCGGGAGGCCAGTAGCCCCAGCCCGGCCTCGGCCGTCTCCCGCCACACCCGCAGCGGCCCGTCGAGCAGCGCCTCGGCCTCCTTTTCGCCCGGCCAGTCGTCGATCCGGGCCAGCGCCCGCTCGCGCTCCGCCCCGGACACCGCGAGCGCGGCCTCGGCCGCCGGAAGCCGGCGGCGCACCTCGTCGACGGGGAACACCGCGTCGCCGGCCCAGCCGGGCAGCAGCGCAGCGCGCTCGGGGCCCAGGCCGTGGAAGAGGGCGGCCACCGGGTTGTCCTTGCGTACGGACTCGATGAACGGCTGGACCGTGTCGCCGTCGATCCGGTCCCACCAGTTCATGATGCGGAGCTTCCCCGTGGTGTCCATGGCGTCGAAGGCCGAGTCGTTGACCATGTTGTACAGGTGCAGCGCCGCCTCCGTGTTGTAGCCGTCCTCGCGCCACACCGGTACCGCGCCACCGCCGCGCGCCGCGTCGCGCTCCCAGCGCGACCAGGTACCCACCGCCGCCGAGCGCGCCGCCGTGGCCTCGATGGCGGGCACCGCGAGCGGGGCGAGCTCCGCGACGTCCGCATCGCCCAGCGCCCCCATCAGCCAGAAACCGGACAACCCCATACCGCGCCCCTCCGTACCCGTGACCCGCTGCTGAAGTGCAGGGTGGCAGGGCCCACCGACAGCGGGGTTGGCCCCATCAGGTGACACGCGCCTGCCAGGTGGCGCAGGCGCCGCCGGGGGTGCTCGACCTGCCCCTGCTCGGATGACACCGTCCAGGCATGGACGACAGCGCTCGAACGCGGAACCTGCGCCCGAGGCTGGTGCTGGCCAGCGCCACCATGCTCTTTGTGGAGCTGGCGCTGATCAGGTGGACCGGCGCCAACATCGTCCACCTGAGCTACTTCTCGAACTTCATCCTGCTGGGCTCGTTCCTCGGCATCGGGCTGGGCTTTCTGATCCCGGCCGGGCGCGGGCAGTGGCTCACCCGCTGGGCGCCGGTACCGCTCGCCGTCCTCGTGGTCCTGGTGCGGGAGTTCCCCGTACAGGTGCGGCAGACCAGCGGCGAGGTCATCTACTTCACGGCCGTGAAGACCACCGGGCTGCCCCAGTGGGTGACTCTCCCCATCCTGTTCGGGCTGGTCGCGCTCATCATGATGGCCATCGGCAAGATGACGGCGGACCTGTTCCGGCAGCTGCCGTCGCTGGACGCCTACCGCTACGACCTGCTGGGCTCGCTGGCCGGCTCGCTCTCGTTCGCCGCGCTGTCCTGGCTGCGCGCCCCGTCGGTGGTGTGGGGGATTCTGGCCGCGGTGGCGCTGCTGGTGCTGGGCGGGCGGCACAACACCGTCCGGTACGCGGTGCCGCTGGCCGCGGTGGTGGCGGCGCTGACGCTGGAGTCGCTGGCGAGCGGGGTCTCCTGGTCCCCGTACTACAAGATCGAGCTCAAGCGGCCGAGCTCGGGCAGCCGGGACTACAAGATCTCCGCCAATGGGGTTCCGCACCAGAGCATCGCCCCGCTGAAGGTGCTGCGGCGCTCCGACTCCCCGTACGAGGAGCCGTACCGGGAGACCCCGGCCAACCCCCACCGCCGCGTCCTGGTCATCGGCGCGGGCAACGGCAATGACGTCGCCGTCGCGCTCGCCCACGGCGCCCAGCGGGTGGACGCCGTCGAGATCGACCCCAGGCTCCGGCAGATCGGCGTCGATCTGCACCCCGACCGGCCGTACGACGACCCCCGGGTGCATGTCCACATCGACGACGGGCGGGCCTTCCTCGAGCGTACGGACACCCGCTACGACCTGGTGGTCCTCGCCCTGCCGGACTCCCTGACCCTGGTGTCAGGCGCCAGCAACCTCCGCCTGGAGAGCTATCTGTTCACCCGGCAGGCCTTCGAGGCGGCACACCGCCATCTGGCGCCCGGCGGCGCGTTCGCGATGTACAACTACTACCGGCAGAACTGGCTGATCGACCGGTACGGCTCCACCCTCAGCACGGTCTTCGGACACGCGCCCTGCATCACCCACTACGGCGGCAAGAAGGCCGCCATCCTCGTCGCCGGCGCCACCCCCGGCGACCAGCGGTGCGCCGCCGCCTGGCGGCCCTCGGGCCCGGTGCCCGCGGCCGCCACCGACGACCACCCCTTCCCGTATCTGCTGCACCGCACCATCCCCAGCCTCTATCTCTGGGTGCTGGGCGCGATCCTGCTGGTGACCGTGGTGTCGGTGCGGCTGACCGGGGTCCGCGTGCGGCGCACCGTCCGCTACACCGACATGTTTCTGCTCGGTGCGGCCTTCATGCTGCTCGAGACCAAGAACGTGATCGGGTTCGCCCTCTACTTCGGCACCACCTGGCTGGTGAACGCCATCGTCTTCGCCGGTGTCATGCTGGCCGTGCTCGGCGCGGTCGAGACCCGGCGCCGGATGCGCCGCGTCAACCAGTCCGTGCTGCAGCTGCTGCTGTTCGCCACCCTGGCCGTGTCCTGGCTCGTCCCGACCCACTGGGTGCTCGGGCTGCCCGTCGCGGCGCGGCTGATCGCGGCGATCGCCCTGGCCTTCGCGCCGATCTTCTGCGCCAACCTCATCTTCTCCGACCGCCTGGCGGCGGCCCCCGACCCCACGGCCGCCTTCGGCGCGAACCTCCTGGGCGCCCTCACCGGTGGCACGCTCGAATATCTCGCCCTGGTCACCGGCTATCAGGCGCTGCTTCTCGTCGTCGCCGGGCTGTACGTGGGGGCGTGTATCGCGATGCGTTTCACCCGTCACACCCGGGGCCCGGCGGAGCCGGTCGAACGGTTCACGGTCGAGCCGACCGCGCGCCCCTGAGCTGCACCTGACAAATTTCCTGGTTCCGGTGGGTTCTCATGGCCATGTCCGCACTGACACAATGATCTCCGCTGTTGAATCGATTCAATAGTTTTGGAGGCGACGTTGTCAAAGGTGACATGGAGAGTCCTCAGACGCCGGGAGGCAGGCAGCGGTCTGCGGCGGATCGGTGTGCTGCTGGCCGCCGCGCTGCTCCCGGTGGTGTCGACGGCCGCCCCGGGCCACGCGGCGGCGGCCGAATCGCGCGGTGGCCACGCCCCCCTCGCCCCCGCGGACCTCACCGTCGGCGACCGCGCCCGGCCGCTCGACGTCGAGGGCGCCCCGCTGTTCGGGTGGCGGCCACGCGATGTCGACCCCGGGGAGAGGCAGACCGCGTACCAGATCCGGGTGGCCAGGACCGGCGCCGGTCCTGGCGGCTCCCGCCAGGTGTGGGACAGCGGCAGGGTCGCCTCCGCGCGGCAGGCGTATGTGGCCTACGACGGGCCGGAGCTGCCCGGCGGCACCGGCTACACCTGGACCGTACGCACCTGGGACCGGACCGGCGCCGCCTCGCCATGGGCCGGGCGGGCCGCCTTCGACACCGGCATCTCCGACACCGCGTGGCAGGCGAGCTGGATCCGGCGGACCACGGACGACAAGGACGACTACACGCTGGCCCGCAAGGAGTTCACCGTCGGCGCGAGCCCCGTGGTGCGCGCCCGGCTCTACGTGGCGGCATCCCAGCAGTACCGGGCGTACGTCAACGGCCGCCTGGTGGACCGCGGCGCCGCCTACGCGTACCCCGACGAGGGCTACTACCAGGCCAGCGATGTCACCCGCGACCTCAAGGCGGGCCGCCCGGCCGCGATCGGTGTGCTGGCCCACTGGTACGGCCCCGGCCAGGGGCGCCCGGCCGGTGAGCCGGGGCTGCTGGCCCGGCTGGTCGTCGAACACGCCGACGGCTCCCGGGAGGTGGTGGTGTCCGACGGCAGCTGGCGGGTGGCGCGCGGCCCGTGGCTGTCCCTGCCCTACCGCAACGGCGACGGCCGCGACTACATCGAGGGCGTCGACGGCCGGACCGTCCAGGGTCAGCGGGGCTGGAACCGGCCCGGCTTCGATGCCTCGTCCTGGCAGTCGCCGCAGGTGGTCGGCGTGCACCCGGCCGGGGTCTTCAGCCATCTGCGCAGCCAGCAGACGCGGCTTGCCTACCGTACGGTGCGCCCGGTCACGGTGACCCGGCTCGACTCGGGCGCGGTGGTCGCCGACTTCGGCACGATCATCCCGGCGGTGCCGCAGGTGCGGTTCGCACACGGCACCTCGGGCCGCACGATCGACATGCGGGCGGGCTATGTGCGCAACGCGGACGGCACCGTGTCCGACTCCGCCCACGACAACCAGAAGACCGATCTGTCGTACCGGTACATCCAGCACGACGGCGCCCAGACCTTCCAGGCCTACACCTACGAGGGGTTCCGCTATCTCCAGATCGACGACCCCGGCGAGCCGCTGAGTGCGTCGTCGATCGCCGCCGTCGTCCAGCACACCGACGCCGACCCGGCCCGCCGCGCCGGCTTCCGCAGCTCCGACCCCACCCTGGACGCGGTGGCCGAGCTGATGCGGCGCTCCGCGCTGTACGACTCGCAGGAGCAGTTCCTGGACACCCCGACCCGGGAGAAGGGGCAGTTCCTCGGCGACTCCGTGGACGTCTCCCGCGCCCTGATGGCAGGCTCCGGCGACCGCGCGCTCACCGCCAGGGCGATCCGCGAGTTCGCCGAGTCGCAGCGGCGGTACTGGCCCGACGGCCGGATGAACGCCGTCTACCCCAACGGCGACGGCAAGCGGGACATCCCCGACTACACCGAGATGTACCCGGGCTGGGTGTGGGAGTACTACCTCAACTCCGGCGACCGCGCCACGCTCGCCGCGACCTACCCCGCCTCGGCTGCCATCGCCGACTACATCCGCCGCTACATCGACCCCGCCACCGGTCTGGTCACCAAGCTGGCCGGGGGCTCCGGCGCCTATCAGTACGGCATCATCGACTGGCCCAACCGGTACGGCTACGACACGGACACCACAACCCGCACCACCGTCAACATCCTCGCCGTGGACGCCCTGCGGCGCACCGCCGACCAGGCCGCCGCCCTCGGCCGGCCGAAGGCCGAGGCCGATGCGCTGCGCGCCGACGCCGCCAAGGTGGCCGAGGCCGTCAACGACCGGCTGCGCCGCCCCGACGGCCTCTACACCGACGGGCTGAAGGCGGACGGCAGCCAGAGCGCGCACGCCTCGCAGATCGCGAACGCGTACGCCATCGCCTTCGGCATCGCGCCCGATGCGAGCGTGGACACCATCGCCGACCACCTCGTCTCGCTCAAGCTCCAGATGGGCCCGATGACGGCCAACTGGCTGCTCACCGCCCTGCACCGGGCGGGCCGCGACGATCAGGTGCTGGCCCGGTTCACCGACCGCACCTCGCTCGGCTGGGCCAACATCCTCGCCCGGGGCGGCACCTTTACCTGGGAGTCGTGGGAGGCGCCGGACGACGGCCAGAGCCTGTCCCACGGATGGGGCGCGACCGCCCTGGTCGACCTCCAGCAGGATCTGCTGGGGCTCAACGTCACCGGCACGGCCGCCACCACGCTGCGGATCCGGCCACCGCGCGACACCGAACTGACCCACGCCGAGGGCACCGTGTGGACGCAGGCCGGGACCGTCGGGGTCCGCTGGAACACCACCGCGCACGGCACCGAGGTCAAGGTCGACATCCCGGTCAACACCACCGCTGAAGTGGAGGTTCCGCTCGCCGGCGGCCAGGCACCCAAGGCCCGTGGCGCGGGCCCGGACGGGGCGTCCGCACCGCGCTTCGAAGGTGTTCGTAACGGCTACGCCATCTATACGGTGGGCTCCGGTCACTCCACGTTCACCCCGGCCGCCTGAGGCGGTCCGCCGCAGGTCGGTGAGGGCCGGACAGGGCGGCGCGAGATGGCGCCAACCACCCTTGTCCCACCCGTCCCATGTGTCTAGGTTCCCCCTCAGACAGGCCACCTGAGGGGGAGCCATGGGCCGTCAGGAGAGGCCGCTCGATCCCGGCGCGGGCCCGATGCAGCGGTTCGCGTTCGCGCTGCGCAAGCTGAGGTCCGAGGCCGGTGGACCGACATACCGGGCGATGGCGCGGCGCACCCCGTACACGGTCTCGACCCTGTCGCGGGCCGCCGCCGGGGAGCAACTGCCCACGCTGGAGGTCACCCTCGCGTACGTGGCCGCGTGCGGCGGGGACCGCGAGGAGTGGGAGCGGCACTGGCGGCAGACGTCCGAGGAGATCGCGCTGCGGGCCGTCGAGGACGACGACGCAGAGCCGCCCTACCAGGGCCTCGCAAGGTTCGAACCGGGGGACCACGAGCGGTTCTTCGGCCGGGACCGGCTCGTCGGCGACCTCGTCGGCCTGGTCCGTACGCATCGGTTCGTGGTGCTGGTCGGGGCCTCGGGAAGCGGGAAGTCCTCGCTGCTGCGGGCCGGTTTGATACCCCGGCTGCGGGGCCCCGAAGAGCCGTCCGAGCCGCCCGAGCGCGGTGCCGAGGAGCCGTACGAGCGGCGCGCCGCCGTCCGGATCCTCGCCCCGGGCGAACACCCCGCCCGTACGCACACCGAAGCGCTCGCGCCGATGAGCGGCGAGGGCGAGACGGTGGTCGTGGTCGACCAGTTCGAGGAGGTCTTCACCCTCTGCCGCGACCCTGACGAACGCAAGGCGTTTCTCGACCGATTACTGGACGCCCGCCGCGCCGGAAGCGGGTTACGGGTCGTCGTCGCGGTGCGGGCGGACTTCTTCGGGCACTGCGCCGAACACCGCGAACTCGCCGAGGCCTGCCGCGACGCCACCCTGCTCATCGGCCCGATGACCCCGGACGAACTGCGCGACGTCATCGTCAAACCGGCCACGGCGGCGGGCCTGGTCGTCGAACGCTCCCTGACCGCACGCCTGATCGCCGAGGTCGACGGCGAGCCGGGCGGGCTGCCGCTGCTGTCCCACGTGCTGCTCGAGGCCTGGCGGCGGCGGAAGGGCCGGACGCTGGCGGAGGCCACGTACGACGCGGTCGGCGGGGTGCGCGGGGCCGTGGCCCGTACCGCCGAGGACGTCTACGCCCGGCTCACCCCCGCCCAGGCGTCGCTCGCCCGCCGCGTTCTGCTCCGGCTGATCACACCGGGCGAGGGGGCGCAGGACACCCGCCGGGGCGTCGACCGCGCAGAACTCGACTGGGGCGACCCCGCCGACACCACCCCCGCCGACACCACCGCCGTCCTGGACCGGCTGGCCCGCGCCCGGCTGATCACCCTGGACGAGAACACCGTCGACCTGGCCCATGAGGCCCTGATCACGGCGTGGCCGAGGCTGCGCGGCTGGGTGGCGGAGGACCGCGAACGGCTGCGTACGCACCGTCAGTTGACCGAGGCCGCGCGCGCCTGGGAGGAGCTGCGGCGCGAGACGGGCGCGCTGTACCGGGGGACGCGGCTCGCGGTGGCGCGCGAGTGGGCGGCGCGCGACGACGCCCTCGACGAACTGAACGCCGTGGAGCGCGCGTTCCTGGAGGCGAGCATCGGCCTGGCGGACGGCGAGCGGGCCGCCGCCGCGCGCCGCGCTCGCAGGCTGGCCTTTCTCGCGGCGTGTCTGGCGGTGCTCCTGGTCGTGGTCACGGCCGTCGGCGTGGTCGCCGTACGGCAGCGGCACAGCGCCGTCGAGGCCCAGCGGGTCGCCGTCTCCCGGCAACTGGCCGCGCAGGCACTGAACTTGGGTGATTCGCGGCCCGGTACCGCCATGCTGCTCGCTGTGGAGGCGTACCGCACCGCGCCCACGCCCGAGGCGCGCGGGGCCCTGCTGAGCATGTCGGCGCGCCGCTCCTACCAGGCCGAGCTGAACGGCCACGCCGACGCCGTGTCCGAAGTGGCGTTCAGCCCCGACGGAACACTCGCCAGTGTCGGCCGGGACGGGAAGACGGTGCTGTGGGACGCCCGCCGCCACACCCGGCTGGCCACCCTCACCGGCCACGCCACCTGGCTCCGGGCGGTGGACTTCAGCCCGGACGGGCGCCGGATGGCCACGGGTGGCGACGACCGGAAGGTGGTGCTGTGGGATGTCGCGCACCGTACGAAGGTGGCCACCCTCACCGGACACCGGGGGCCGGTCAAGAGCGTCGCGTTCAGCCCGGACGGCCGTACGGTGGCCGGTTCGAGCGACGACGGCACCGTCATCCTGTGGGACGCCGCAAGCGGCTCCCGGCGGGTCACCCTGACCGGCCACCGCGCCATGGTGTGGGCGGTGGAGTTCAGCCCGGACGGGAAACTGCTGACCACGGCCAGTGGCGACCGTACGGTGCGGCTGTGGAGCGCGGCGACCGGTGAGCAACTGGCCGTGTTACGGGGCCACACCCAGTCCGTGGACGCCGTCGCGTTCAGCCCCGACGGGAAGCTGCTGGCCTCGGCCAGCCAGGACCACACCGCCAGGCTGTGGGACGTGCGGCGGCGCACCTCGGTGGCCAGGCTCGTCGGGCACGGCGCGGAGGTCAGGGCGGTGGCCTTCAGCCCCGACGGCCGTACGGTGGCCACCAGCGGACACGACCACACGGTCATGCTCTGGGACGCCGAGCGCCACACCCGCCAGGCCACCCTCGTCGGACACGGCACCAACGTCTACAGCCTCGCCTACGACCCGAGCGGCACCCTCCTCGCCACGGCCGGGGAAAGCGGCTCGATCACCCTGTGGGACCCCACCCGGATCCCGCTGACCGGCCTCGCCGACCGGGTCAACAAGGTGGTGTTCAGCCCGGACGGACGCGCCCTCGCCACAGCGGGCCAGAACGGGTCCGCCGTGCTGTGGGATGTCGTCCACCGCACCCCGCGCGCCGTGCTGCCCAGCGGCCACGGAACCGTCAGATCGGCGGCGTTCAGCCCGGACGGCCGTACGCTGGCCACGGTCACCGGGATCTCCCAGGACACCCCGACCGGGCCCGCCTCCCGGCCGCCGAGCCCCAAGGACCAGACGCTCATGCTGTGGCCGCTCACCGGCCGCGCGGGCCCGCGGCGCCCCGTCACCCTCACCGGTCATACCGCCCGGGTCCTGGACGTGGCCTACAGCCCGGACGGGCGGATCATCGCGACGGGCGCCGCGGACAAGAAAGTCATGTTGTGGGACGCGGCCCGGGGGACCCGGCTCGCCACCTTCACCGCGGACACCGGTACCGAGGGCAGCGGCGTCAACGGGGTGGTGTTCAGCCCGGACGGCCGTACGCTGGCCACCGCCAACTACGACGGCAGGGTGACCCTGTGGAACGTGGCCCGGCGGACCCGCGTGGCCACGCTCACCGGCCACACCGGGCAGGTGCGGGCGGTGACCTTCAGCCCCGACGGCCGCACGCTGGCCAGCGCCGGTATCGACCAGACGGTGATGCTGTGGGACGTGGCCCGGCGCACCCGTCTGGCGACCCTGGCCGGTGACACCGGGCCCGCGTTCGCGGTGGCGTTCAGCCCCGACGGCCGTACCCTCGCCACCGCCAACGCGGACACCTCGGTCATGCTCTGGGATGTCGCCCGCCGCAAACAACTGGCCACCTTCACCGGCCATACCGCGCAGGTGAGATCGGTCGCCTTCAGCCCCGACGGCCGCACATTGGCCACGGCGGGGGACGACGGCACCGTCCGGCTGTGGAACACCGGCCCCCGGCGCACCGCGACGCAACTGTGCACGGCGCTCTCCCGCGATCTGACCCGCGAGGAGTGGAGGCAGCTGATCCCGGAAAAGTCGTATCGGAGGACGTGCGACATGGGCTGAGCGCGGTCTCCCCGATGATCGCGATCTTCCCGATACCGTGTGCACAGACGCGAGTTGGGGGTGGGCTGTGGAGCCGTTCACGATGGCGGCGGTGGCCTCGGCGGTCACCACGGTGACCTCGGGCGCCCTGTCGGGCGCGGGCGGGGAGATGGGGCGGCGTAGCTCGGAGGCGCTGGCCGGGCTCGTACGGAGGATGCGGCGCCGCGCCGCGGACCCTGAGCCCGACCCGGGGACGCCGGAGGACCCCGGCGTCCGCGCGGACGAACCGCCACCGCTGCCCGTCACCGACGAGGAGCGGCGTGAGCTGGCCCGGCAGTTGTGCGAGAGCTCCCGCACGTCTCCCGGCTTCGCCCGCGAGGTGACGGCCTGGCTGCGGGAGACCGGGTGGCTGGGGTCGCGCGCCGTCCCCGCCGTGGCCCCCGGGGCGTCGCGCCCGCGGATGCTGCCGCCCGCGAACGCCGCCTTCACCGACCGCGAGGCGCTGCCGGACCAGATCGCCCGGGTGCTGGACGGCGAGGACAGGGCCGACGGCGTCCCGGCGGTGGTGGTGCTGGTCGGGCCGGGCGGCATCGGGAAGACCGCGGCGGCCGTGCACTGCGCGCACCGGCTCACCGAGCGCTTCCCCGACGGCCAGCTCTACATCGATCTGCAGGGGCAGTCCGCGACGACGGCGCTGACCCCCTCCGAGGCGCTGGTCCGCCTGCTGGACGCGCTGCGGGTGCCGACCGGCCGGCTGCCGGCCGACGAGCGGCGGCTGAGCGAGCTCTACCGCGACCGCACGGCCGAACGGCGCATGGTCGTCGTACTGGACAACGCCCACTCCGAGCGGCAGGTCAGGCCGCTGCTGACCGCCGCCCCGGAGTCCCTGGCCATCATCACCAGCCGCTACCGCCTCGACCGGCTCGCGGCCGATCCGGGCGCCAAGATGATCAGGCTCGACCCGCTCACCACCGCCGACTCGGTCCGGCTGCTGACCCGCATCGTGGGCCGGGACGCGACGGCGGGACGCGGGCCAGGCCCCGGCGTCGCGGCGGTCGCGGAGCGGTGCGGCGGGATTCCGCTCGCGCTGTGCGAGACGGGCGCCCGCGTCGCCGTACGGGAACACCTCACCTGGGACACCGTCGAGCGACAGCTGTCCGAGCGGGCACACCGCAGGGAACAGGAGGCATTGTCCATGGACGACCGGTCCGCCCAGGACCCGGTGGACCTCGCCACCAACGTCACGTACGGGGAGCTGAGCCCGCGGGCGGCCCTGCTGTACCGGATGCTCGGGGTGTGGCCGTGGCCAGGTATCACCGTGGGGGCCGCCCGGAAGGCCGTGGACGCGGCGGACGACGTCGAGGCGCGGACGCTCCTCGACGAACTGGCGGGCGTCCATCTGCTCGAGGAAGTGGGGGAGGAGCGCTACCGCTTCCACGACCTCGTACGCGACCACGCCGCGCGGTGCGGCGAGGCGGAGGACCGCCACGCCGAGCGGGCGGCGGCCGTGCGCCGCGTCGTCGGCTGGTACCTGGGGTTCGCGGCGGCGGCCGACCTCCGCGTCATCCCCGGGCGCTGGCGGCTGGGCCCCGCGTACGCGCGGCCGGCGCCGCCCGCGGCGGACCGCGACCCCGAGGACGGCCGCCTCGCCCTGGCCGAACTGCGCGCCGAACGCGAGAACCTGGCCGCAGCCGTACGGGCCGCCGAGCACCACGGCTTCGACGAACTCGCCTGGCAGCTGTGCGAGGCGATGTGGGGCCTGCATCTGCGCCTCGGCTTCCACGAACAGTGGGTCGAAACCCACCTGAAGGGCGTGGCGGCCGCCCGCCGGAGCGCCGCGGAGTTCGGCGACCCGCGGGCCGAGGGCCGGATGCTGGTCCAGCTCGCCTTCGCCCACATGGGCCGCGAAAGCTGGGCCGAGGCCGAGGAGGCCCTGGTGAGCGCCGCCGCCGCGGACAAGCGGGCCGGGCACCACCGCGGCCAGGCCAGCGCCGTCGAGGCGCTGGGGCTGCTGCGGCTCAAGCAGTGGCGATACCCCGAGGCGCAGCGGAGCTTCGCGGAGGCCGGGCAGGTGCTGGGGCGGATCCGCCCGGGGGACGACGGCGCGCGGGACGTACCCCGCGCCCTGGCACTGCTCGACCACCACACCGGCCGCGCCCTGCGCGGACAGGAGCGGTACGCCGAGGCGGTGCGCCAACTCCACGACGCACTGGCCCACTTCCGGGCCCTGTCCGAGCCCGATCTGTACAACGAGGGCCGTGTGTACATGAGCCTGGGCGAGACGCATCTGGACGCCGGCGACGCAGAGGCGGCCCGCGTCTGCCTCGATGAGGCCATCGCCACCATGGACCGGGAGGGCGCCGAGCTCCAGCACGCCGACGCCGCGGAGATGCGCGCCCGCTGCGCGAGGGCGCTGGCCGACCCGGCCGCGGAGGCCGCCGATCTGCGCACGGCGGTCGCGCTGTACGAGTCGGCGGGCGACGAGGTGTCCGTCGAGCGCGTACGCACGCGGCTGGCGGAGATCACGGAGTGACTTTGTGGTGAGTATGGGACAGCGACACGCCGACGCGACGGCGTG